>JBKHCQ010000056.1:0-12506 GCA_046541755.1 Anaerolineales bacterium
ACGCCGGCACCCGCCCGTTCTCCTCGGTGGTGGCGTAGAACAATCCCTCCGCGCCCAGCGTGATGACGGCCAAATCGACGCCCAATTGCACCAACCGCTGCGCGCCCTGGGAAATCGCCTCGTCGTTATCCAAGGTCTCGCCCAAGAGCGCCTCGGCCTCCAGCTTATCGGGTGTGAGCACGGTGATCTCCGGGAGGTAGGGATGCAGGCGATGGGTCAACAGCGCCGCCGTGGGATCCACGCAGACCGGCACCTCGTAGGTTTGGGTGATTCGGAAGAGGGTGCGCAGGGCATTGGCCGAGAGATTCGCATCGATGCAGACCATATCGGCCGCTTTGATCAGCCCGCGGCGCTGATAGAGATAGCCCGGCGTGATCTGCCGGATAATCTCCATATCGTCGAAGCCCAGCCAGAATTGGCCATCCAAATAGTGCAGACGAACATAAGAGCTGGTCGGTTGGTCGGGGACGACCAACACCTCGTCGGTGTTGATGCCCAGGCTGGTGAGGTTATCCAGCAAACGCTCGCCCCATTCGTCGTCGCCCACGGCAGTGACGAACTGGACATCGGCGCCCAGCCGCGCCAGATTCTCGGCGATGTTGCGCGCCACGCCGCCCCACTCGGATCGAATCCGCCCCGGATTTGAGCGCCCCGATTCCAGCGCCGGGGAGAGCGGCCAGACCTTCATATCCAAACCGGCTGCGCCAATAACCAACACCTGATATTCACCGTTCATCGTATATCCTCCTGTTGCTCTCTGATAAGGACCTGGGGGATGCCCACGAATCCCTCCGGCTGCCAGCGCGGACGAAAGACCACCCGCCCATCTGATCTCCGGGTAAAAGGTTGTTCCTTGCTCAAGCTAACGCCCTCGGCAGGCGACGCCTGGGACGTCACTTGAAGCAGAAGTATATCCCCAACCCGGCTTTGAGGCAATAAATAGCCATCCGAGGGGATTTTGAGCGCGAGATAGTGCATCCCTGGTTGGAGTTGTAAAAAGGAGAGCGGGCCGATGTCTAAGGGGATCAGCGTCGGCGGTAGATGACGCCTGAGCGCCTCGCCGGGCAGTGTGAGGTGAAAGGGGTAAATAGGGTACGCGCCGGTCAGGACGACGACTTGGTTGATTAGTTCGTACAGCGGCGCGATGACGGTAAATTCATCCACAGGCAACTGCGGTAACAGCACGGTCAAGCTGGACATCCAATGGGCCACGGCCTGACACGCCTGCACGCGCTCGGATTGATGTTGAAAGCCCCAGAAGCGCTCGTTTTCCGCCAGGAGCGTGTGGGTCTGCGCGAAGGTCTGGCGCACTTTTTCTTCGGAGCGGAGGGCGTAGTGGATGACGCCCTCAAAGTAGACGATCATCGCCTCATTGTGGCGCGCGACCTGCGTGACCGAAAGCTCTATCGAGTTCAAGGCCCAGCGGATCTGCTCGAGGGCCTCCTCCGGGCGCTGGAGCCGCCACAGCACATCCGCCTGCAATGCCCGCGCCAATGCGGCCGCCTCGCGCCGATGGGCCATCCACGCGGTGGAGAAGATGCGCTCAGCGATAGCGAGAGCCTCCTCCAACCGCCCCTCTGCGACTGCGCGCCGCACATCCGTTTCCAGCGGGTCGCGGAACTCCGCCGGGAGATCCTCAAACGCCAACAGCGTCGATAACGTCAGCGCTTCAGGAAGACAGACGAAGCGCATAGGCCGTTCCAAGAAAACAAACCTCCCAAACACAAACAAGTTTCTGAAGGCAAACCGTCAGGTTTGAAAGGTTTAAATTTTGAACTTCCATGGCCATCAACTTCGCCATCAACTTCCATGGCCATCAGGGCGACGAAGGAAGCGCCGGTTGATCTCCAAGCTCTTGATCTTCGGAGGCAAAGAGTTGATTCATCTGTTCATGGCCATACAACTTAGCTATCACGTCCTGGAGGTATCCCGCCTGTTGGAACATCAGATGACGCACGATCGATTCCTGGTCTGCCATCGTCTGCATCACGTTTAGGAAGCGCAACAAAAGCACCTGACGCGCTTCTTCGCCGCCCTCTTCGTGAAGTCGTTGAATGATGGGGACCATCCCGGTGATCAATTCTACTTGCGTCTGCACACGGGTTCTTTCGATTAATTGCTTCCGGTAAACCTCGCCTTCGGTGATCTGCTGCGCGGCAAAGCTCTGCCATTCGGTTTGCCATGCCTCCATCCATTGCCGCGAGACGTCCTCTGCATCCGGCTGGATGGGGCCAAGTTGCACCTGCTCCACGATGATGCCCATCCCTTCGCCATCCGCACGCACGGCCGCAAAGATTTCATCTTCTAGCTGAGTAATGGGAGGTACAGAGTCTTCAGATGAAGCTAAGAACTCATCCAAATTGTATTTCTCTAGCCGATTGCGGATGGCGCCATCCAAGGATCCGCCGGCGATGCGCCCTGTCCAATCCTGGGCGACGCCGCCGGCCTTGCGACGTTGAATTGTCGCCGCTGTGACGACTGCCTGCTCATCGAAGGGATAGGGAACATCAGAGGTCGGCTCTTGCCCCCCATCATCGATGCGGAAACGGATGCTAGCGTCACAGGAGATGGGGATGCCATCGCGGGTCATCATTTCCACATGAACGGCGCGGCGCTGCGGGCGCAGGTCGATCACGTCCCACACCTTCTCGAAGGAATCCAAGACGTGAAAACCTGGCCCTATGACGCGATATAGCGCACCTAAGCGCGAGGTCACGACCGCCGAATCATGGCCCACGCTGAGGAAACCCGGCCCCCCGATTTCCTGCATTGTCGCCGGCCCATCGGGCATAGCGCGCCCCTCTTGAACGCGCCAGATGGGATGCAGCGGCTTGCGTTGCGGAAGGCCAATCATCACCAAGCGGACAAACTCTTGCGCCTCCTCTTCCGAGAGATCATAGAGTTGACGCAGGATTTGAATAAACAATGTCCGTACATAAAAAACCCCAAACGCCAAACTGACCGTGAACCCCACTATCGCTAATGGGAACTGCACCCGTCCTTCGCGAAGCGTCTCTTGCAATAGGTGCGGGGCTGCTACCGAAGTCAACGCCACCATCACCAGGGGGACGATGAGAATAATCAAGCCAAAGAGAGAGAATGTTATGTGATGCTTCTGCTCCGTCATGCGGACGCCTCCTTTTCACCATCTCCGACCTCACCCGTAATCTGTTTGTGGGCCTGTTCAACTATTAAAGTCGCCGATTCTGGCAATAATACCTTGACCTCCGGGGTCCGCGCGATGTGATCTAAGGTCTCCAATAACCGGACGGTCATTAACGTCCGCGCTTCGGCCTGGCTCAGGGAATTGAACTTATCGGATTCTTTAAATAAGCCGCGTGTCAATTCGACCAGCACTTGTCCCCGCACACGTCCAAGTTGCTTCTGGCGTTGGGCCAAAGCCTGGCCGCTCTTCTTCATCATATCCCTCATCCAGCGCGCCTTCCAGGACTCGATGCGCTGCTTCACGACGGCCTCATCCACGGGAATGATTTTGTTGCCTACACCGCCGCCGTCGACGCGAACGCCCTTCGGCTCGATTTCAGCTTTCACACGCTCTTTGACCTCCCCACCAATCGCGCCGCGTGGCAATTGTCCTTCCATAGCGTACAGATCATCCAAGCTGTAGCGCGCCACTTCCTGCTTCACGTAGTGTTTGGCGACGGTTAGCGGGAGATCCTCCCAGGGCAACGATTCATGGGCATCCAGCGGGGTCTTGCCCTCCGGGTTGACCTCGGCGGCGAAGACGGCTTTGTACGCCTCACTGCTGCGATAGGGCCATTTTCCCCCTAACTCCGGCACTCTCTCCCCAGGGTTAATGCGGAAAATTGAAGCGATCGGCAAATTGACTTTGATGCCATCCCGGGTCATCGCCTCGACGCGCTCCGCTCGCAGTTGTTCGCGTAGATCGACGATCGAATGGACCTGCTCATTAGTGTCGGTCACGATAGTTCCCGGCCCAAAGACGCCCCGGAACTTGGCGGAGTCCTTGATCGCCGCCGCGTTGTGAGGTTCTGTGATCACCAAACCCGGCCCGCTGCCGTGAAAAGGATTGCCGGCGATGCGGGTCTTCGGCTCGCCCTTGATGACGACAATCGAAGGTTTAGGATAAGTCGTGAAGAATCCGGTGAAGTACGCCAAGGCATTCTTCCGATAACCTGCCATATCTGGCGGGAAAGGAAACAGATCCGGCGCCACCAAGAAAATCAACAAAATCACCACAATCGGAGGTATCAATAAGCCGACCATAAAGAGTAAGATCAATAACAAAGACGCCTCAGAAAGTAGCAGCAGAGGAGCGAATAGCAAGGATGTAAGCACACAAAAGCCCACTCCGGTCAACGCAATTCCAGCCGAGATGACCTCCGTCCACCAGGCAAAGATCAGGAAGACGGTCAAGGGGAGAAAGATGGAAACGACTATAACCCCCATCCAACCCAAGACGTCAGGACGCAGGATGCCGCCCCACAAGATGCCCATCAACGGCAGGAGCAGCGGCCCGCCTAGATGCCATAGAAGCCAGAGGGCGCGCATCTCCGGGTGGACGTACTCCTGACTCACCGTCAGGGGATGTTGTTGGAGATAGTTCTGGAGATACAGGAACAACCCCACGTAAATGAGTAAGATGATCAAATACAGCATAGACATCCTCCTTGCCACAGATTTAACCTCGTCGAGGGCCGGAGATGAGAAGCCCCGATTCTCGCCGACAGCTTCTACAATACTTTTACTTAACTTTAGCACGAAACTACAAAAAGGGAAATCCCCATCAGACTATTTTCAGCCCGATAAAATCAAAGGACGTGGAGAAGCTATAATTTTCACCTCTCCACGTCCTCTTTCTCTGATTGATGAAGATCAGTGTTGCTTGAGGATCAACGGCAGATAGACCTCCGTATCGCCGGGGAGCGGATCGCGATCCACGGCGCGGTTCGGGCTGTTGTCTATAACGACCAGATCCGTCGTGTAGCCCATATCCACGCGATTGACGATCTCCCGATAGGTCGAGGGGATCGACTCCGCCAACTGGACGGCGAAGGTCACTTGCCCAGAAGCGCCAACGTCCAACGTGCCGCCGTTATCGGAAAGCTGGAAGACGTATTTGCCGGGGGCTATTTCCTTCCATTCACTCAACATAAACGTCTGACTCTGTACGGAACCGCCAGTAAAGGTTATGTATTCGCTGGGCGCGATGGTCTCGGTCAGCACGACGTTGTGAATCGGCAGATCCGAATCCGAGAGATTAGCATAGGTGATGGTGTACACCAAGCGCTGCCCAGGTTCCACCGCATCGACGCCGTTTTGCTTCGCCACATGGGTATAGATGTGGGACATCGAGGGGTCCTTGGCTTTGACCTCCACACAGGCCATCTGTTTTGGAGTGCCTGCCGGCAGTTGGACAGTGTTACAATACTCGCCCGGATCCAAGGCGGGATCGGTGGTCACGCGGAAGGTGACGGCGTACTCGCCGCCGACGGGAAGGTCGATGCCGTCCCAGATGATGAGCTGGCGGTCGCCAGATTGCGTCACCTCCGCCGGCGCGATGTTGGCGCTCGCGAAGGTGAAGTCTGCCGGGAGTGTATCGGTAATGCGCACGCCATCGAGCGGGGCGTTGCTGTCGTTGAGGAGTTTGAGTGTGTAAGTCACGGCCTGGCCAGCATCGATATTAGAGGGTTTTGCGTTTTTGCTCACCGAAAGGCCGCCGCGCCGGACGCCGTCCACGTCGCTATCCACGTTGTTAGAACGTTTTTTCTCCAAGCTATCCGCGCCGCCAACCAATCGATAACCAATCTCAATTTGGTTATCCAATGCGTCAATATCATCGGGGATGCTATCCACCAGTGTGACCTGGAAGGACACTTCACCCCATTGCCCCGGTTGTAACGGCGACGCAGGCGCCACCTCTCGCTTATAGACGCCATCGCTGCCGCTCCAACTACTACTGACGTCCTGGATCACTTCAGGGTGCATAAAGGTGTCGGTGAGGATGATCATCGCGATGGGGGCATCTGATTCGACCGCGTTGGTGTAGCGGATCGTGTAGTTCAAGGTATCGCCGCCCGCGACCCAGTCGACGCCGTTGTCCTTACTCACCTGGACATCGATCACCGGCAGCGCGGAGACGTAGACGCTACCGTCCGCCGGCGTGACGGGCGGATGTGACTCGCCATCTTGCTCGATCTGGACGGTGTTGGTGTGCCAGCCGGTCTGAGCGTAGCGATTGATGCTGGCGGGGAAGGTCAGCTCTCGCGAACCTTCCGGCTCAATGGTGATGCCATCCCAGGTGATCTGCTGCTGACCCTCCGACGTGATGCCGGCCGGCAAGGTGTCGATCACAGTCACCTCATAGCTCTCACTGCTACTGGTGTTGAGGAGCGTGATTGTATAGGTAAGGTCATCTCCAGCGTCCAACCATTGATCAGAAGCGGCCTTCGTTGTCTTGACCCGGCCATCCCCTAAGCGAACGATAGTGGTCTCATCTACATCCGAGTTGTTCGCGGTATGGGTCTCCTCCACGCGCTCGGTCGTCGTATAATCGATCTCCACGCGATTGCGAACGACGGTGTCTTCAGCGAGATCATTTTCAAGGCGCACCACGAAGGTCAATTTACCGCTCGGTATCTCCGCCGGATCATTGATAATGTAGCGATATTGCCCCGATCCAATGTTTTCCCAATCTTGGCTCAACACCTCGGCGACTTCCGGCGGCACGGTCTCTATCAGGGTCAAAGATGAGAAGACCTGGCGATCGCTATCCGATTCTGCCTTGTAACGAATGGTGTAGGTCAGGATGTCGCCGGCCTCGGCCCAATTCACGCCATCGCCCTTGACGACTTGGACGTCCACCTGCGGAGGGGGCAAAACTTCCAGGCAAGCGAGGCCCTCGACCGGCAACTGGGCGATCGGCTCGTTACCATCAGCGGGATCACGCAACACCTGAACGGCATTACATAGCGTACCCGCCTCGGCCCAGGGACTGACCCGCGCGCGGAAGCGAAGTGAGGCTGAATAACCCGCGAATATCCGATAGGCAGACCACACCACATTCTCATGCCCCCCGACCATCATCGTCACGGGAGAGCGGGCTTGCAAATCCTCCACAAAGGTAACCGAAATCGGCAGTGTATCGGTGATATTAAGAAAGTACCCTTGGGTGTCGTTATTGATCAGAGTGATCGCATAGGTGACGAATTCCCCGGCTCGCACGGCCGCCGGCTCGACCACCTTGCCAATTTGGATGCCGACCACGCCGCTGAGGATGTTCGTATCGGGGTTATCGAAGTTGTCATTGCTCGAGAGATCGACATCTATCGCCTCCTCGTCCGTGGTGAAGCCCACCTCAACGCGGTTGACAATCGCATCCACCGCCGGGATCGTCGGATCCACGCGCACCGGGAAGGCTACCGATCCGCTCTCGCCGGGTTCCAACACACCCGTGATGATCCTCCGATACGCACCTTGCTCCAAACGCTCCCATGCCAGATCGGGCGGGTCCAACTCGTCCGGCCCGATGACGTAATTGCGCGGTTCGAAGGTATCGGTGATGATGATGCTTTCGACCTTGTAGCCGGGTCTGTATTGTAGTTGCTCCGGCACGGCGTTGGTATAGTACACGGTGTAAGTGACCCATTGACCAGGTACGACGGTGGTGATGCCGTCCGTCTTGCTAATCTGCACATCTAACTTGCGCAGCCCTTCAACTTGAACCTCGGCCAAGTTACCGTGTTCGGGGAGCGCGCGTCCGGCCATCTCCTCCACATAGACGCGATTGTACGCCGGGCCGGTGGGCGCGATTTGCAAGACGCGCGCCTGGAACTGCACTGTTTTCGTCACGCCCGGCTGCAGACGAATCGCCGGCCAGACCACCTCTTCCTGCTCAAACGGCGGCGATCCAAAGGTGCGCGTCGTGGCGCTGGTGGGATCCATCGCGGCGGCGAAGACGAAATCCGGCGGCAAGCGATCCACCAACTTGACGGTGTACGGACTTTGGATATTTTCGGAGAGTTGTAATCCAATGGTGTAAGTGACTAAGCGCCCCGCTTTGACCGTTGTCGGATCCGCATGTTTGTTCACAGCGATGGGATCGCGCCCCACGATGAGATTGAAATCCACGCTGATGTTATTCTGCGGCGTCGCATCCACCGTGTTGGCTTCCACCACATAGCCGATTTCCACCTGAGAGCGGACGCCCAATTCTTCATCAGGAACATCGTTGGCGACGACAGCGAAAAATGAAGTCGTCCCCGTTTCGCCGGCGACCAAGGGGCCTTCAATGGTGCGGATGTATTGGCCCCCGCCTATATCGGTCCACTCGTCGGAGGTCAAATTGACGTCGCCTTCCGGCGCGAGCGTCGCGGTCAAGACGATGGCTTGGAAGGTGCTGGTGTAGGTATCATCCGCCGGCGCGGGGGAGCTGTTGGTGTAGTGAATTGTATACTCCAGCGTCTCGCCCTCGTTGACCCAGAAGGTGTCATCGGTGTGGCTGACTTCTGCATCCAAGCGCGGCAACTCCGTCACCCAGACGCGGGCTAAACCTTCGCGAACGGGTAATTGCACATTGCCCATCTGTACTTGGACGGTGTTGGCATAATTACCCTCATAGGCTGCTCGCTCCACCTGCACGGGGAGGGAGAGTTGCAGCTCTTCGTCGCCCTCGATAGATAATTCATCCCAGATCACCAATTGGCGGCCATCTCGCCACTCCGTACGCACGCCGCTCGGAGCGGGGGTGACCAGGGTGAAAGAGACCGGAAGCGTATCCGTCACGATCAAATCATAGGCATCGAAGGTCTGGTTGTGGAGCTTCAAGGTGTAAGTCACCCGCTCGCCGGCGATCACGGTGTTCGGCTCCGCGCTCTTTGAGATGCTGACGTTCGGTTTGCCGGTCACGTAGACGGGCGCCGTCGGGCCGGTATCGATGACATCGATAGGATTGCCGGTGCTCTGGTTAATCGCTTCGACGATCGCGGTGTTGTAATACTTGGCCGTGTAGAAATCAGCATCCACATACGCCTTGAAGACCAGTTGCAGCGAAGCGCCGCTGTTTAAATCGCTGGAGATATTCCACCGCAATATTTGGGGATCGCTATCCGGGACAATGCCCGGCGGTTGTCCCGCGACCATCTCCCGGAACTCGAAGCCGCTGGGCAGGACGTCCGTGATGACGATGTTGGACAATTTATAATCGGCGCCGTTGTACAGGTTAAGCTCATAGGTTACCAGGCTGTCGGTGAATACCTCGCGGGGGGTCGCCTCTTTGTAGAAGCCAATGCCGGAGACAACTTCGACCGCCACATTTTTGGTGTATTTATCTGAAACCCCCCAATTGATCGGCGCCTCGACTTCAACTTGGTTGTGATGCAATCCCAAGATAGGCCCCGTGCGCGCCTTGAAGCTGAGATCGATGGATTCCTCCGGTCCGATTTCAGCTAAGACCCACGAAGGCGCGAAGGTATCCGGCTCCGGCGTATCGCCGACGATATCGACGTAGCTCCATTTCTCCGGCAGCACATCGGTGATGACAACATTGCGGACGACTGCGCCGGTTTGGTTCTCCACCTGAAGCGCGTAGACGACTTCATTGTACGGCGGCGCCTCATTGACATCCGGTTCTTTTTGAATTTCTATCCCCCGGACAACTTCACCTGGATAATGATAGCGTACCAGTTGCGTCCCGCCAGCTTCCGTCTCCACCCTATTGACCGCTGCCGGGATACAGATCGTAGGATCATCCACCGCGAGCGCTTGAAGTTCGCTGAAGTAGTTCTCCATGCTCCCTATCGCTTGCACCGTGGCGGTGATCACGAACTCGTCGCCCAGCGGGATGTCCAGGTCGTCCCAGTAGACCACGCCCGGTTCAGCGTCCTCCGGCGGCGTCGAGGTCATCACGGAGGTCGATAGCAGCGTGAAGCGCTCGCCGCTGCGCGATCCATAGGGAATGGTCCAGGCCAGGTCGATGCCGGTCACCGGCGTCACAGGCGCGGTGCGATTATCGCGCAAAGTCAGGGTAAACAGAACGGTCTCATAGATGGCGACCGGATTGGGGTAGGCCTCTTGCAATAGAGAGACGTGGGGCAAGACCATCACCTCGGCCAAATCATCCATATTTCCTTGCCCACCTTCATCTATTACCGAAAAAAGAACCGCTCCCGGAGCTTGCGGTACCTCTTGGCCCTCCGGCCCTAAGGCATTGCACCAATCCGTGTGGATCCCGCTGCCCGTCGCCGAGACGATAAACGTATGGGAGAAGCTCTCTCCGGGCTCAAGGGGGTATGTAATCGGCCAGTGCTCATACAGATTATCGCCATCCGCCGGATCGGTCCACTTCACGTACAAATCCCGAAATGGATTTTCTGTTGCATCCAACAGATCGTAAAAACCGGCGACGGTGTAGACATTTTTAGAGGAAACGTTACGCAATATGGCCGTGTAGGAGATCCAATCGCCCAACACAATAGAGGACGCTAATGGCAGCTTGTTGATGCGGAACGGGGTATCCGCCGTCACCCTGGCCCCTTTGAATGGGCACATAATAGTTTCTTCACTATACATCGATATCTCATTATCATATCTACTACCGGGAATGCCGTTCACCTCGGCCTGGAAGGCGAAGGTATAATATGTACCGGCTGCAAGCCCCGGCAGATCTTCCCACACCACAATGCGGTCATTCTCGTATAACGTAGGTGTAAAACCCGTCGTGGGGGTGATCATTTGGATAAAGGTGAAGAATAGATTTTCGTTAGTTCTCTCTTGCGGCAACGTATCCGTCAGCACCAGCGGGCCGGCAATATCTCGCAGCCCAACATTCTCCACGCGAACTGTATAGGTCACAGGGTCGCCGATGATTTGGGTCTCGGGATCCGCCTCCTTCGAGACCTCGATCTCCGGCGCGATGCTCAGGAGCGCAAGTTTATTATCGTCATGACCGGGATATATCTTGAGCAGTTCATCTGACACAGCGTGCAGGGCATTGGGAAATTCATCCCCCTTCCTTCCGCATAAAGGTGTAGCTGTGACCGGCGGCGTCGCGGTCACAACAAAGGTCATCTCGATTTGCCCATTGGCCGGCACCGATAAGTCTTCCCAAACGATATAATTTCCGCCATTCATCGCCAGGGGCGGGCCATCGACCACTTCGGACAAGATAAACGTCGGATACAAAGTATCGGTAATGATCAAACTGTCAACCAAACCAACAGGTTCAAACGAGGAATTATGATTGGGATTGTAGAAGGTCAGCGTGTAGGTCACCGGCTGTCCTGGATAGGCCGTCGTTTCCCCCTCGGGAACCGGGGGGGTCATCACAACTTTATCAAAGGGACTCAGGATTTTCAGCTTAGTAGCATCACGGATGGGATGCGCCTTCACATGATCCCCGCCCACGGTCACCTGGCTCTTTTTATTTTCCAGCTCCTCCCCGCCTTCATACGGGATATTCTCCGGCAACCGCGCTGTGAAGGTCAGATAGACGCCGGTCCCCGGTTCGAGCACGTAGGTAGAAGGGAACGTCCACGTGATAGCGCCGCTTTCATAGATGTAATCGGCGGGGACGGTCGAAGTCACCGCCAGCACCGAAGCGCCTAAGTACGTGGGTAATTTCTCCCCAGCGTAGATATTCCCGACCGGCCACGCATCCGGGCGCTCGCCCGTGCTGAGATTTCGGAAGTGAATGGTATAAGTCACCAAGCGCCCCACACGACTTTCTTTACTCGGCTCCGATACATCCTCGCCTTTCCCCCAATGCTCAACTTCTATCAGGGGGCCAACGACCATAGAACTAGCCAATGGAGACGAAGCATCATCATAGCCCTCCAACTCTGCCACGACCGAGTTCTCTACATTGGCGGGGCCTACTTCCACACCCACTTCGTGCCCTCTCAAAGAAGGCTGCAACGTGATCGGCACCCGCGCCAGCAATTCAATCTCCACCACAGCGCCCGGTGTCATATCATTCAAGACCCAGGTCGCCTCCCCTCGCTGATTCTCCACATCCAGAATATGTGAAAAGCTCTCCACCGCACCAGAGGGAGCCACCGTATAGTCCTCAAATTCCAACAGAATACCGCGATCCCACCAGTCGTTGGGCTTAGCCAGCTTAGTCGTCCACGAGTCCTGCAATGTCACCTCGCTCAACGTGTCCTCCGTGGAGGTATTGGTCACCACGATGGTGAAGGTGACAATCTCGCCGGCGAAGGTCACATCCGGCGAGGTCTGATCGATTTCGATGGGGGACGCGACCAAGGCCGCCGGCGCGACATCTCGCGGCAAGGCGGCGCCCTGAGCCGCGCCCGTCAGCGCCGTCATCAGCCCCCACAATCCGATCATCGCGCCCAAAACAGCCAATCCGATGCCATACGTCCTGCGCCTCATCTTCTTGCTCTCCCTAGTCTCCATTGCTCGTCTCCTTCTGTCTATGACCTGTTTATGACCTGTCTATGACTGTATGTGAGATAAATTACCAGTAACCATTTAGTTTTGTGAGGTGCAACGCACTTTTGGGTTTA
>JBKHCQ010000057.1:0-12474 GCA_046541755.1 Anaerolineales bacterium
CGGCGGGGCACATCGCAGAGTGGCGCTATCGCGGGCGCGAGGTGCTCATCGACGGGCCGAGGCTCAATCTATGGCGCGCGCCGACGGATAACGACGCTGAGGAGATGGCCGCGCGCTGGCGCGAGGCGGGGTTGGATCGGATGGTGGAGGAGGTGGTGGATCTCCGCGCCGAGCAGGCAGCGCCGCAGCAGGTGTGCGTGCGGCTTTCGACGCGCGCGGTGACGCCCGAAGGGGCGCTCCTGGCGACCTGTGCGTACGAGTATGTCGTCTATGGCAGCGGCGATGTGGTGGTGGATCGCGCGCTGGAGCTGGCGGCGGATCTGCCGCCGCTGCCGCGCGTGGGGATGACGATGCGCGTGCCGGGGACGCATCAGCGCTTCGTGTGGTACGGGCGCGGGCCGCACGAGACCTATGCCGACCGCAAGATGAGCGGGCGCGTGGATGTGTGGCGCAGCACGGTCGAGGCCGAGCTGACGCCCTACGTCCGCCCGCAGGAGTGCGGCAACAAGACGGACGTCCGCTGGGCGGCGCTCCGGGACGTCGAGGGCGCGGGGCTGTTGGTTGCCGCGCTGGCGGAGACGCCTTTCGAGGTGAGCGCGCATCCCTGCACGGCGCGGGATCTGGACGCGGCGGATCACCTGCACGAGTTGCCGCGTCGCGAGGAGATCACGTTCAACGTGGATGAGGCGCAATCGGGCCTGGGGACGGCGGCGTGCGGGCCGGGCGTCCTGCCGGCGTATCAGCTCACGGCGGCGCGGTATCATCAGCGCGTGCGGCTGCGTCCGTTAGCGCCGGGGGATGAGGTCGCGCGGTTGGGGCGGGAGCGGTTGGGGGAGGGGACTTAGTTTTGCAGATTTGAGGGCATCCGGTGTATAATTGAAGAAGAGTCAGATAACCAGGAGGTTCGGATGGTCACCGATCCTTCACCCAACCACAAATCACGAAAGAGAGGTGAATATGTCAGCCACCGAAATTGCGACGTTGGTCAAGATGATGGAAACATTGCCGGAGAGCGTCCAAGATCGTGTTGTCGAACACGTGCGGGAATATATCGCCGAGTTACAGGATGAAATCCAGTGGGATATGACCTTTAGGCGCACCCAATCGCAGTTAATGGCTGCCGCCCGTCAAGCTAAGCAGGAGATTGCTGCGGGGCGCGCCGAGCCGCTGGATCATAACCAACTGTGAAATCGCAAGTTCTGCCCTCATTTTGGGACGCTTATCAGAAACTAAGCCAAGATGTTCAGAAACGTGCTCGCAAAGCCTATCGGCTATGGGAAGCTAACCCTTTTCATCCATCATTGCATTTCAAATGTATTAACCGCGAAGAAGATGTCTGGGCGGTGAGGATTACCCTGGGATATCGCGCTCTGGGTATTTTGGAGGGTGATACAGTCACATGGTTTTGGATCGGAAGTCACGATGACTATGAGCGATTTTTCTAGCTGTGAGCATTTCCTTTAGTAAATGACCTATGGGTGGGTGAGTGGTGATTGTGTTTACCGAGCCACACCCCGATACTATTCGGGTTATCTCTTTTAGAAAGGCTACGAGTAATGAACGAAGACAATTTGAACAAGCCTACCGTGACGAATTTGGATCAGCTTGACGCTATGACCGATGACATGATTGACACCTCGGATATTCCGCCGTTGACCGAGGAGTTTTTCGCGACGGCGCGCTGGCGAATGCCTCAGCAAAAAATCGAGGTTACGATAGAGGTGGACCCTGAAGTTTTAGAGTGGTTCAAGGCTCAGGGTGATCGCTATCAGCAGTACATAGCGGCGGCTCTACGGGTATATGCCTTGGCGCATCAACTACCGACCGAATAAAAGCCTGATTCATCAGCCAAACATCAAGCGGGAGAGACCATCCTCGGCCTCTCCCGCTTCTTCATGTTTCTTTAAAGGCGGTCCTTCGCCCGGCAGCCCTGCTTCTAGATGCGCTGATACTCCTCATGGACGCGCTCGAACATTGGGTCGCCCTCGGCTTTGGCCTGCATATAATCCGCCGTGAACTTGTCGCACCAGTACTGCGCCCGCTCGATGATCGCGATCTCATCCAACATCGTGAACTCGCCATCGCGGCGCAGGAATTGCCCATTGACCAGCGCGTCGCTGACCTCGGTGCCGGGGCCATTGAACGCCAGGAAGAGCAACAGCGCCCCTGGATTCAACGGAAAGAGGCTGGTGTTGTGCGTCAGGTCGATGGTGACGACGTCGGCGCGCTTGCCCGGTTCTAATGTGCCGATTTGATCCTCCCAGCGGAGCGCGCGGGCGCTGCCCGTCGTTGCCAGCTCGAAGGGCGTCCAGGGCATCAGGCCGCGCAGTTCACGGGGCATGATGGCGTGCTGCTGCGAGACGGAGAGCATCACGTTGAAGAGGTTGTGCGTGGGCACATCGGTGCCCAACCCTACCTTGACGCCCTGCTGGAGCATGTAGGGTACGTAGGCGCAGTTGCCCAAAATGGAGTTGGTGGGCGGGCAGTGCGCGATGGCCGTGCCGGTCTCCGCCACCATATCGATCTCCTGCTCGTTGAGCGCGGCGCCGTGATAGAAGAGCGTGCGCGGCGTCATCAAGCCGATGTCGCGCAGGTGCTGGATCTGGCCGCCCTCATCGGCCCAGGTCTCATCAGCGCGGCGCTTCTCGTCGGGTGCTTCCGCGACGTGCGTGCAAAACTGCACATCGTACTTCTCCGCCAGCGCCATCCCCTGGGTCAACATCGATTGGGTGGAGTTGTAGGTCGCGCTGGGATGCACGCCGATGCGAATCCGCTCATCTTCTGTGTCGTGATACTTCTGGATAGCTTCCTCTGTCAGCGCGAGATATTCCTCCTCGTTCAGATAGGGCTGCACTTTGCCATCGCGGGCCTCCGCCAATTTTACACTGGTGATCATCTGCACGTGAATGGCCGAGCGAATGCCCGCTGCCACCGAGGCGCGATAGACGGCATCGGGAAAGGTGAACGCATTGGCGACGGTGGTGGTTCCGTGCTTGATGAGGTTGAGCAAGCCCAACATCGTGAGGTCGTAGACGCTCTCCTCGGTGAACCAGTTGTAGGCCGGCCACAGCACGCGGATGGCGGTATCGACGATGCCGGTCAGTGGCGTCTCCAGCCAGCCGAAGATGAGGAACATCTGCGCTTCGCCCACGTGATTGTGGGCATCGATCAGGCCGGGCATCACGATTTTGTTGCTGGCGTCCACAACCTCGACCTCCGGCTGATCGCCGTACTGGGCCTCGATCTCGCCCGAGGGGCCAACGGCCTTGATCATCTTCCCTTCGATGTAGAGGCCGCCATCCTCAATAATCCCGCCGAAGGGTGTGGGTTGGGAAATCAGATAACGACAGTTGCGAAATAGGATTTTGTTCATGGTATAGACTCCTTGTGTGGGTTATGACAAAATAACAAGGATATTGTACTGTGAAGTTTCGGAAGGGGCAATTTCTTCTTGGTAACCCGATTTTACAAATTTGAGGGCATCCGGTGTATAATTGAAGGAGCCGTAGGTGCGTAACTTATTCCCCATCCAAAAAGGAGATGACCCAATGAGTACATCAAGTACATCAAGTACAATGAACGGCAAATTTAAAAAGCTCCGGCGCTTTAATTTGATCATGGGATGCTTGCATCTCATTCAGGGCGTGTTCATGATCCTGGTTAGCAATGACACGACCTACCCCATCTTCACCTATTACTTGAATTTTGATACGGCGACCCGCTCGCTGAAACCGAACCCCCAACTCCTCTACGAGTTGCGCTTCGGGCCGGCGGTGGCGATGTTCCTGCTTATCTCTGCCGTGGCGCACTTTTACCTCTCGACCATCGGCTACGAGAACTATGTGCAGAATCTAAAGAAAAGCATGAATCCCGTGCGCTTCTATGAATATGCCTTGAGTTCCTCCCTGATGATTGTGCTCATCGGCATGCTCATTGGGCTGTGGGATCTGGGCGCGCTCCTCTTGATCTTCACGCTCAACGCCACGATGAATCTGTTTGGCATCATGATGGAAAAGCACAACCAGCACACCAAGAAGACGGATTGGACGGCCTTCATCTATGGCTGCATCGCGGGGATTGTTCCGTGGATCGTGATTATGCTGTACTTCGTGGGTGCGGTTTCGTCCGGCGATGCCAAGCCGCCGGACTTCGTCTACGCCATCGTCCCCACACTGTTCGTCTTCTTCAACATCTTCGCCATCAACATGGTGTTGCAGTACAAGAAGGTGGGGCCGTGGGAGGATTATCTGTACGGCGAGCGGGCCTACATCATATTGAGCCTGTTGGCCAAAACAGCTCTCTGCTGGCTGATCTTCACGGGTACGCTGGCCCCGGTCTAGGTCGTTCCGATCGGTGAATGGATGCTTGAGCCGCGTGGATCGTCGCCTGTTTAAGAGAGGATGATTGTGCGAAGCGCGATAGGCCGGGGATTGCTGAAAGTGGCCCGCTGGCGATGGAGCCGGGTTTTTCTGGGGTGGGTGATGAGCCATATAAGTTTTGTTATTCCTGTGGAGCGGCTGGTGGAAACCGAGAGTTTGATGGCGTTTCACCATCCTCGTCCCAGCTACAACGTGCATATTCTGATCGTGCCCAAGCGACCATTCCACAGCTTGGTAGATGTGCCGTTGGACGCCGATGACTTCCTGCGCGATGTGCTGGCGACGGTTCAAATGTTAGTGCAGCAGCAGGGCTTGGAGGAGAAAGGGTATCGGCTGATTGTCAACGGGGGCGACTATCAGGATGTGCCGCACCTGCATTTTCATCTAGTGGCTTAGTGGCTGATTAGGCCCGGACGAGGAGTTTTTAAAATAACTGACTCTACTGAAAGAACTCTAAAAATCCGATTTTTTAGAAATTTACTACTAGATGTAGGTTTTTCGCGCGTGAATTTCATATATGTAGTAGGTTGCGTGCGTAAAAATCGGATTTTTGACCTTTTTTCAGGGGAATCATAACTTGGATGAAAAAGAAACGCCTAGATCGAGAGAGACGAACAATTTTTGCTATGATCGAGATTTTTTGTCGCGCTCACCACGGCGCGCCCACCGGCCTGTGCAACGATTGTCAGCAACTTTATCAATATAGCTTGCGGCGGATTGATAAATGTCCTCACCAGGAGAATAAGCCTACCTGCGCAAAATGCCCCATCCATTGTTACACCCCCGCGATGCGGGCGCGCATCCGCCAGGTGATGCGATTTTCTGGGCCTCGGATGCTCATCTTTCACCCCTGGCTCACGCTCTTACATTACATCGATGCGCTTTCAAGATAAAAAGCTGGCCTCCTACCTGAGCGCGTGGCGCCTTTCGAACCCTCAGCTTCTCACGCGGACGATGACCAGTCATATTTACACCGTCAAGCACGAGACCAAGCGAGCAGTTCTCAAGCTACTCGCCTCTTCAGAGACGGAGGAACAGCGTGGCGCGGTGGCGTTGCGCTATTTTGATGGTCGGGGCGCGGTGCGGCTGCTGCGGTATGATGAGGGCGCGCATCTGCTGGAATATGCCGCCGGCGACGAGCTTGTGACGCTGGTCGAGCGGGGCGAGGACGAAAACGCCACGCGCATCATCGCCCAGGTGATCGAGCGACTTCACAGTATTCCCCAGGATCCCCCGCGCACCGGCTTGTTGACGCTCGATCGCTGGTTTGGGGCGCTGTTTCACAAAGCTGCGGCGGATAGGGATGCCGGCATCGAATCTATTTACGTCCGAAGCGCCTCTCGCGCCGCGCAATTGCTCGCCGACCAGCAGGAGGTGCGGGTGTTGCACGGCGACATCCACCATCGCAATATCAGAAAGTCGTCGCGCGGCTGGCTCAGCTTTGATCCCAAAGGCGTGGTGGGCGAGCGCGCGTACGATTGCGCCAACACCCTCTGCAACCCGGTGATGCCCGAACTCGTCCATAACGAAACCCGTCTGCTGACCAACGCGGCGATCCTCGCGGACGCGCTCGCCATCGACCTCGCGCGCGTGCTGGCGTTCACCTACGCTTACGCCGGCCTGAACGCAAGTTGGTGGTCCCAGCGCATCGGCGCGGCAGATACAAAAGACACAAAAACCTCGGAAAGTATTGTCCGATGGCATCTCAATATCGCTGCGATCATCGAGCCGCATCTCAAGTGAACGTCGATTAACAGAGAGGAACTAACAATTATGAACACAATGAACACAATGAACACAATGAACACCATGACCCAAGCCAATAAAAGAGGATGGGATAAGCTCGCGGCAACCCATTACAAAAACTACCATATCGATAAACTGCTCGCGGGCACCCCCTTGTTGAACGAGCTGATCCGAAAAGAAGTCGGCGATGTGAATGGAAAGTCCTTGATGCATTTACTCTGCCACATCGGAACCGATACGCTCTCCTGGGCCTTGCTGGGCGCCACCGTCACCGGCCTCGACATCTCTTCCGAATCCTTGAAATATGCCCGCAGGTTGGCGGAACGGATGGGGATCGCGGCGGAGTTTATCGAAGCCGATATTGCCGATATCATGGAAGCCCAGGAAAAAGTCAAGAAACAATATGATATTGTATTCGCATCCACCGGGGTGCTCTGCTGGATTCCAGATATTCAGATATTTGCCCAAACCGTCCGCCGCCTGTTACACGACGACGGTTTCTTTTACATCTTCGATGGCCATCCATTTCGGAACGTCTTGGTGGATGAGGCGGGATCAACCAGCAACGATACAATTCAAGGCAACTACTTTTGCAAAGAGGTGTGGCAATATGACGATCTGGGCGATTACACAGATCCAGATCTGGTCATCCGGGGCGATTCTTATGAGTGGGATTGGACGCTGGGAGAGGTCGTCACCGCTTTTTGCGATGCTGGCATGAGAATCGTATTCTTACATGAATTCCCCCGATATTTTTACAATGGGTACACCCCCTACGATGTTCCCGCCGACAGCGTTGAATTGTACCCCTGCACCTTCAGCCTCAAAGCCATGGCCACTTGAATCACGCGGGCTAAGGTGCAACTCTTCAGGAATTCGCCGGGCGCAGCCGCCTATGCTCCACCCGCGCGCCCCTTCTGCGGCGGGCGTTCGTGTTGGAGCAGCCAATCGATACAGTTGCTTTTCCCCCTCATACATGTTAGACTTGAGCTAGGCATCCTTATGAGGAGGAGGTAGGGCAAGATAAGCAATCATAGGAGGTAGTGAATGAACATAGTGATCTATGTTTTGTTGGTCCTTACAATGGTCGCGAGCGCTGCCTTTGCGATGTTCTCCAAAGATTTGACGAGCGCGGTTGTGGCCTTGGGCGTGAGCAGCGTACTCCTCGCCACGCTCTTTTTCATCCTCGATGCACCTTATGCCGGCGCCTTTGAACTAAGCGTGGGCGCCGGTTTGATCAGTGTCCTCTTTATCATTGGTCTCAGCCTAACCCGTACGATAAGGAAGTATCCCGATGCGTAAAAGATACTTAGTTTGGGCCGCACTCATCCTCACCGTCCTCTTCATCGGCTGGCTGATAGGCTCCCGATTGGCTCCCCCGGTCGAAGCCGAGACTCAAGAGACATCTACATCTACCTCTACTTTCCGCGCGTGGTTCTGGGAGCGGCGCACCTTGGATCTCCTGGCGCAGGTGGGATTGATCTTCGCCGGTGCGTTGGGCGTCGCGGCCCTGCTACCCGGCCACCGAGGCATCCGCGAGATGCGATCCCGAATTCACGAGACAGATATGTCAAACGAGGAACCTCATGCCCCCATGGATTAATATTACCAACACAGTCGTCAGCCTGTTGCTCTTTGTGATTGGCCTCTTGGGATTGTTGACCCAACGCGAATTGCTCAAACAGGTGATCGGCCTGAAGATTATGTTGCAAGGTGTGACGCTGGGGCTGATCCAGGCCGGACGACTCAGCGGCGATGTGGATTTCGCGCAATCGATGGTCATTTCGGCCCTCATCGTGGAATCGGTGTTGATTGCCGTGGCCCTGGCTTTGATTGTAAACATCTTTCGCTATTATCCTTCCGGGGATGTGGACGAGTTACGGAGATTACGGGGATAACGATAATGCTACAAACAGCTTTGATTGTAGGCGTGTTGGGCCTGCCCGTCGTTGTGGCGATCTGGCTGGCTCTAAATGAAAGCGGCCCGCCGGACCGCGTCCGATGGGCCATCAGTTTGACAGCGGATGTGACTGCCCTGTGCGCCCTGGGATTATTGCTATTCTTCGCTGAACAAGTCCCACCTTTCACCTTTACGTGGCTGCCGACCGCCGGCCCGATGCGCTTGAGTCTGGCGACGACCAGTCTTTATGCTGTGATAGCGACTGCCATGGCGGTCGCTATTGTCTATTTGATCGGGAGCGCGGCCGATATGGGGCCGCGACCCTCTTACAGCGGTGTCTTGGCGCTGACAGCGTTGGCAGCGGGCAACCTAGCCTTCCTCTCCGCGCATTTCCTCCTGCGATATGTAGCGCTGGAGGTTGTGGGGTTGTGCATCGCGGCGGCCCCGTTGTTAGAAGAGGGCGGGCGCGAGCGATTCGTCCACGCCGGATGGATCTACCTGCTGCTGCGCTTCGGCGATGCCGGGCTGCTCACCGCCATTTTACTCCTCGGCGCCAAAACCGGCGCCTTCGAAATCTCCGCCGCGTTGGAAGCCGTCGCCACGCTGCCGGTGTATGTTCAAATCTGGATCAACCTGGGATTCTTTTTAGCGGTAGCCGTTAAGATCGGCGTGTGGCCGTTCTACGCCTGGATCGACAGTGGGCGGCGCTTGGCCCGGAACACATCACTATGGCTCTACGCCACCCTGATGCCCAACCTGGGGCTTTACCTGCTCTATCGCGTGGCGGCCTTGCCGACGCTATTGCCGGAGACCGCGCTGCCCTTACACACGATCTTCCTGATCTTTGGCGTGGGCGGCGGGATGCTCACCCTCTTTGCCTTGACCCAACGTCCATCCGCCGCGCGATTCCCGGCTCGCAGCGTCGCGCTGCTGACGACCCTGGTGTGGTGCGCGGCATTGCTGGGCGGCGGCAAAGTAGCATGGTGGGGATTGTTAGCCTTGAGCCTGGTGCGCTTACCGATCTATCTGGCCGCGCCTCACAAAGAAGAGGAGGACCTCGAAGCCCCGGCGCCCACGTGGGAGCGGTGGGATCAGCAGATCGAGCGCGTGGCGCATCGGATTCGCGATGATGTAGAGAGCACGCTGGAGCGGGGCCTAGACTTAATGGCGGGTGGAATATCCACAGCGGCGCGCTATCTCTACAACGTGATCGAGCAACAAAGCCTGGAGGGGCTGTTGCGCGAGGTCGTGCGCAAGACCTTGCAGGCCGGTCGGCAATTACAAAACTGGCATACCGGTCGCCTGCGGGCTAATCTGTGGTGGGTCATTCTATGTTTAGTCCTGGCCGTGGGCTTTGCTCTCGGATATTGAGGTGCAACGCACTTTTGGACTCAACACCAGACATGTACTGCATCAGGCGTTGCTTTTCCTTCAGTTCAAGTGCGTTGCGCCTTGATCTGCTAAGAGTCGCCATGAGCGAGATTCACGCATTTGTATATTTGTTGCTTTGCCTATTTGCCAAGCAAGTAAGGAGAATGACGAGAATGACGAGAATGACGAGAATGACGAGGATGACGAGGATGACGAGGATAACTATGAAGCGCTTCACATTGTTCATATTGCTGATCGGAGTGTGCGCGGCCTTCCTATCCCCTCAGTCGGCGCAAGCGGTGACGTCCACGGTGCTGGTTTTGGAGATCGAAGGTATCATCAACCCTCTGACTGTGAGCTATCTAGAGCGAGGGTTGCAGATGGCGGAACGCCAGGGCGCGCAACTCGTCATCATCACCTTGGATACGCCCGGCGGCTTGGAGACGGCCATGCGGGAGATGGTCCAACAATTGCTGGATGCGCCGGCGCCCACAGTGGTCTACGTGACCCCCTCCGGGGCGCGCGCCACCTCGGCGGGCCTCTTTGTGCTGATGGCGGCCGACATTGCCGCGATGGCGCCCGCCACGCACATCGGCGCGGCGCACCCCGTGACCTTGGGCGTTGAGACCGACGAGGTGATGGACGAGAAGGCCACCAGCGACGCCGCGGCCCTCATTCGCAGCATCGCGACGCAACGGGAGCGCAATGTCGAGTGGGCTGAGCGCGCCGTGCGCGAAAGCCTTTCCGCCACCGCCGCCGAGGCGCTCGAACTCGACGCCATCGACCTGATCGCCGCGGATCTCAGCGACCTGCTGCAACAACTCGATGGGCGCAAGGTGGCCGGGCAACGTCTGATTATGACCGGCATCCAACCGCAGGTGCACCCAATGAACCTTAACGAGCGCTTCTTCCACATCATCACAGACCCGAACATCGCCTATCTGCTGCTCTCGTTAGGCACGCTGATGCTGCTGGCCGAGGTCGCCGATCCGGGCCTGAGCGTCGCCGGTATTGGCGCCGTTGTCGCGTACGTCCTGGCCTTTATGGGCTTGGGCAGTCTCCCTGTGAACTGGGCTGCCGTCGCATTGTTGGGCGTCTCTGTCATTTTCTTCATCGTCGGCTTGATCACCGATACCGAGCTTGTCGTCTCCCTGGCCGGGCTGGTGCCCTTCATCTTGGGATCGCTGTTACTCTTCGCGCCGTTTACCCCCACTTCGCCCATGATGCCCGTTGTGCGGGTCAGCCCCTGGCTCATTGGCATCATGGTACTCATCATATTCGGCTTCAGCTTGCTCGTCCTGCGCGCCGTGATCGAGGCCAGCCGCCAGCCGGTCCAGGCCGGCGCGCAGAAGTTGCTCGGCATAGAAGGCGTCGCCCTCACCGATCTGACGCCGACGGGGCAGGTGCGCGTGGATCTGCAAGATTGGAGCGCCGTCTCCGTCGCCGGCCCCATCCGCGCGGGCGATCCCGTGCGCGTGACCGGCATCGCGGGCGTGCGCTTGCAGGTCGCCCCCGCCGCCCCCACAGAAGTCACCCCAATTCCGACCGACGAAGCACCGGAGTATTAGATTCGCAACTTTTAACTTTCAACTTTCAACTTTTAACTTTCAACTTTTAACTTTCAACTTTCAACTTTCAACTTTTAACTTTTTAACTTTTAACCTGTAACCATATTTAGGAGGTTGAGATGGAACTGATAATTTTCACGTTTCTAGCATTACTGGGCTTGATCATCCTGACGATGGCCGTGCGCATTGTGCCGGAGTACCGGCGACTGGTAGTATTCCGCTTGGGCAGATGTGTGGGAGCGCGGGGGCCGGGCATCATTTTCCTCATCCCCTTCTTAGATCGCGGGCAGATGGTGGATTTGCGCGAGGTCTACTTTGATGTGCCGCCGCAGACATGTATCACCGCCGATAACGCCTCCGTCTCCATCGATTTCCTGGTCTATGACAAAGTCATCGATCCCGAGCGAAGCGTGCTGGAGGTGGAGAACTTCACCGGCGCCGCGCGCGGGTTGGCGATCACGACGCTCCGCGCCGTGGTCGGTGCGATGGATCTGGACGATGTGCTCTCGAAGCGGGACGAGATCAACCGCATCCTGCACGAGAAACTCGACGACGTGACCGACCGGTGGGGCATCCGCGTGATGGCCGTCGAGATTCGCGAGGTGGTGCCGCCGCGCGATATCGCCGAGGCGATGACGCGCCAGATGGCCGCCGAGCGCAACCGGCGCGCCACCGTCACCGAGGCGATGGGCCAGCGGGAAGCGGATGTCACCGTGGCCGAAGGCCGGAAGCAAGCGGCCATCTTAGAAGCCGAGGGCCGGCGACAATCGACTATCCTGCAATCGGAAGGTGACCGCGAGGCCGCGATTTTGCGCGCCGAGGGCTTCGCGCTCGCGCTCAACGAAATCTACAAGGTGGCGCAGGATGTGGACAGCAAGACGCTCACGCTGCAATATCTGGAGGCGCTCAAAGCGCTGGGCGAGGGCAACGCGACCAAGTTCGTCATTCCCACGGAGTTCATCAACCTGGCGCAGCCGTTGACCAACTTTGCTAAGGATTCGCATCAGGAGTAGGGAGTAGGGAAGTAGGGAGTAGGGAGGAGTAACGGGTCTGGGAAATACATTCGCCCCGGCGTCCGTTACTCCTCCAGCATCCAGTAACCAACACTTGTTCGTAGTCAGGCACGCAATGGGATGTTTCAGGAGGGGCAGGTCTGGGTCTACGTCAAGGGCGCGCCGGAGACGATTTTAGAGAGGAAAATCGGGATAGTTCATTTTCCAAGATAATTAGGTTTACACTCTGTCAGCGACTTTAGGCCGTTCCAAGAAAATAAACCTTCCAAAAACGATCAGTTCTTCGAGGGAAAAGCATCTGGTTTGGGAGGTTTTAATTTTTGGAACTACCTTAGTCCTTGAGCAAGGGTCAATCTAATTACTAATGATCCAGGAAAATGAATCATCCCGAAAATTCCTTCGACAACGAAGATAGCCGGAACGAAGATAACCGGGAAATAACGGCGCGAAGGCGTAAAAGCGTACAAGCGTAAAGGAGTAAAGGAGAACATTATGAG
>JBKHCQ010000058.1:0-12468 GCA_046541755.1 Anaerolineales bacterium
GGGCCTCATCACCCTCAATCTCTGGGCGCCGGATTTTCTCGATCCCTATGCGGAACCGCCCGAACAGGAAGAGGAAGAGGAAGAGGAAGGGAACTATGAAGCTGAGAATGGCAAAGAGAGCAACACGCCTATCTTCAACGAGCAATTGACGACCTTCAACCATCGACATCAAGATATGCAAGTCCAGGTCACCGTCAAGAAAGCCACCGGCCCCGGCGGTCTCTATGACCTGCTAAGCACCGCCGCCGACGCAGCGCCCGCCGTGCTGCCGGATCTCATCATCCTCAACCCCACCGACCTGCACGCGGCCATCCAGGGCGGATACGTCCAACCGCTGCCCGCCACGCTCCCGGAGGATGATTACTTCCCCTTTGCGCTCGCCGGACAGAGAGAGGGCGCGCGCAACTATGGCTTCCCCTACGTCGTTCAGGCGGATCACATGGTCTACCGCCAGGGCGTTTCGGCCACATCGCCGCTCACCTGGACGAGCGTGCTATCCAAAGGGTACACGATGTTGTGGCCGGCGGCCCCGCTCGATAAACTGGCCGATGACGCGCTGTTGGCGGCGTATTTGAGCACCGGCGGCGCAGTTATGGATGAGAATGGCGATCCAACGCTGGAACGGGAGAATTTGGAGGCGCTCTACGACTTCTTCTTCCAATTGATGGCACGCGATCAGATCGACCCGGAGCGCCTACTAAATCAGCCGGACGCGACCGCGTGTTGGGAAGCCTATCAAGAGCGCGCGGCGCAAGTCAGCGCGGCGCCGGCCGGCCGCTACTGGGCGGATCCGCCGGCCAATACGCAACCAAGTTGGGTCCCCACCCCGGAGGGCGATCCGGCCGGCATCGCGCATGTCTGGACTATCGCACTGGTGACCACCAATCCGGCCCGCCAAGCGGCAGCGATGACCTTAGCGCAATGGCTGACCGCCCCAGAACAGATGGCGCTCCTGACGCGCTCGATTGAGATGTTGCCCCCCCGGCCCGAAGCGGTGCAGTTGTGGGGCTTGCTCCCCGAAGAAGCCGCCTTCTTGGAGGAGTTTTTGAGCGCGGCGTCGCCGCCTCTGCGGACGTCCATCGATAAGCCGGTGCGCCGCGCGCTTCAGGCGGGATTGAGAGCGCTGTTGACGGGGGAGGTCGAAACGCCCGCCGCCGCCGCCGCCCACGCCTTGGGCAATCTCCGGCAGTGATCGCGATGACGCTCCGAGACGACCTGAAGAAAATCCGCGACGAAGCGCTGGAGGCTGTGAATCCTTATCGGGCTGTGAAAAACGTCCTCCGGCGAGAGGCCGCGCGAGTGCACATCGGCGCGGAGATGACATGGGATATGGAGGACTGCGCGGGCCTCTGGCTGATCGCAGCGGGCAAGGCGGCCGTCCCGATGGCGCAGGCGGCGGTCGATGAGTTGGGCGCGGCGCTGGCGCGCGGCGTCGTCGTGACAAAGCACGAGCACGCGGCAGGCCACACGCTCCCCGCGCGCCTCGAGGTCATCGAGGCCGGCCATCCCGTCCCCGATGAGGCGGGGTTGGCGAGCGCGCGGGCTATGATGAGCCTCGCGCGCAAGGCCACGGCGGAGCATCGCGTGCTCGTGCTGCTCTCCGGCGGGGGATCAGCGCTGCTACCGCTCCCCGCCGCCGACCTCACGTTGGAGGATCTGCAAACCACGACCGGGCAGCTTCTGCGGGCCGGCGCGACCATCGACGAGATCAACGCGATCCGCAAACATCTCTCGCAATTGAAGGGCGGACAGTTGGCGCGCCAGGCCGCGCCCGCGCCTGTCGTCGCGCTCATCCTCTCCGATGTCGTCGGCGATCCCTTGGATGTCATCGCCTCCGGGCCGACAGCGCCCGATCCCACGACCTTTGCCGATGCGCAGGCGGTGCTCGCGCGCTACGACCTCCACGAGCGCGTCCCCGCGAGGGTGCAGGAGACGCTCGCGGCCGGCGCGGCCGGCGAATTGCGCGAGACGCCCAAGCCCGGCGATCCGCTCTTCGCGCGCGTGCGCAACGTGATCATCGGCTCCAATCGGAGGGCCGCGCAGGCCGCCGTGGAGACGGCGGAGCGCTTGGGCTATCGCGCCCTGCTGCTCTCGACCTTCATCGAAGGAGAGGCGCGGGAGGTCGCGCGTGTCGCGGCCGCGCTGGTGAAGGGCATCCGCGCCCACGGTGATCCGCTACCACCGCCCGCGTGCCTCATCTGGGGCGGGGAGACAACGGTGACCGTGCGCGGCGCCGGGCGCGGCGGGCGCAATCAGGAGCTGGCCTTGGCGGCCGCGCTCGCGTTGGCGGGCCGGCCCGATTGGGCCATTATGGCGCTGGCGACGGACGGCGCCGACGGCCCCACCGACGCGGCGGGCGCCATCGTCGATGGGGAGACCATTCCCCGCGCGCGAGAGCGGGGCTGGGATCCCCACGCCACGCTGGCCGCCAACAATGCCTACCCGCTGTTAGACGCGGTCGACGCATTGATAAACATCGGCCCGACCGGCACCAACGTCAATGATCTGTTGGTAATCCTGGTAAAAAACTCTTCGGGCGGTTCTAAGTGAGGAGCAATCTTCACATATTATTGCGGTTATTCTCGCAAACTGTTGGGGTTTCCCTTGCTTTTTAGCTTGAGTAGTGTATGATGAACGTCGGTCGGTCTTATAGTCGGGTAGTCACTTAGTCGTTTAGTCGTTTAGTCACTTCGTCTTTAGTCTCTTAAGGTTGGGGAATGGAATCAAAACACTTTCTTGTTACGGGCGGCGCCGGGTTTATCGGTTCCCATTTGGTGGATGCGCTCTTAGAGCAAGGACACAGGGTGACGGTGTTAGATAATCTATCCACGGGAAAACGCGAAAACATCGCGCATCAAATGTCGCATTCGCGCTTTCGATTTGTGCGCGGCTCAATTTTAGATGCGCCGCTTATGGATCGCCTGGTCGCCGAAGCGGATAGCATCTATCACCTGGCCGCCGTGGTCGGCGTAAAGTACGTGGTGGATGATCCATTAGAGGGTATGCTGATCAATATCAAGGGTACGGAGATGGTTCTGGAGGCCGCCCTGCGGCACGGGCGCAAGGTGTTGATTGCCTCCAGCTCCGAAGTTTATGGAAAATCGATGCAGGCACCATTCCGCGAGACCGACGATTCCATTTTCGGCCCGACCTCGATACCCCGCTGGTCGTACGCACTCTCCAAGACGTTGGATGAGCACTTCGCCTTCGCCTATCATCGCCAACGCGGGCTGGCGACGGCGGCGGTGCGTTACTTCAACGCCTACGGCCCACGGCTCGATCCGAACGGCTACGGCAGCGTCGTCGCGCGCTTCATCACCCAAGCCCTCACCGGCCAAAACCTCACCGTCTACGGGGACGGACAACAGACCCGCTCATTTACATTTGTCGCAGACACCGTGCGCGGCACGATGGCCGCGATGTCGACGCCAGAGGCGGAAGGATTGGCGTTCAACATCGGAAACCCGCGCGAGATTTCCATCACGGCGCTGGCGCATCAGATTCGCGCCCTCGTCGGCGCCGATGTCGATGTGGTCCGCGTGCCCTACGCCCAAGCGTACGGCCCAGACTTCGAAGAGACCCGGCGTCGTCTGCCAGATAGTTCGCGCGCGGCGGAGATATTGGGATTTCGGGCGGAGATGCCATTGGATATTGGTTTACAGAAAACGATAGCATGGTTTGAGGAGCATCAAGATGAACTCATCTCGACTTAGCGCATTTTGTGATCGCGCCTTGGAGGCTGGCTGGCTTCTGGGCGTGACGATTACGCCGGTCTTTTTCAACGTCTATTCGAGCCGCGTCTTTGAGCCGGACAAGCTGACGACGCTGCGCGCATTGTCGCTGGTCATGGCTATTTTATGGCTCGTCCGCTTCTTAGAGGAGTGGATGCACGGGAAAAAGCCCATGAGATTTTCGTGGCAGACGCCGATGGTGTTGCCCGCATTGCTCACGATGGGCATCTATCTCATCAGTTCGATCTTCTCGCTGGTGCCCTACACCAGCTTTATCGGATCGTACCAGAGGCTCCAGGGGACGTACACCCTCTTCGGCTATCTGGTTATCTTCTTCGCGATCCTCACCAGCCTGCGGACGCGCGAGCAGTTGAGCCGGCTGATGACGGTCCTCATCCTCAACAGCCTCCCCGTCTCGCTCTACGGCATCATCCAGCACAACGGCCTGGATCCGCTGCCGTGGGCCGGCGATGTGCAGCGGCGCGTCGCCTCGAATATGGGCAACGCGATTTTCGTCGCCGCTTATCTGGTGATGATCGTGCCGCTGACCGGGGCGCGGATCATCCAGAGCTTCAACGACATCCTCTCCCGCGAGGAATCGCGCCTCACCGATATTTTCCGCACCTCGGCCTACATCTTCTTACTGGCCGTGCAGTTGCTCACCATCTGGTACGCGCGCAGCCGTGGCCCGTGGTTGGGCATCGTGGCCGGCGGGTTCTTATTCCCGTATCTGGGATTTTTAATTCTGCAACGCCAAGCTAATCCCGAAAAAGATGTCATCGCTGAAGTTACCCCTTTCAAGGATATATTGAAGGGCTTGGGGCTGGGCGTGGGCGCTTTAGCGCTCTCCGGCAGCCTGTTGGGGCTTTCCGTGTTGGCCATCGAGGGCAACGCGGGCTTGTACATCGGCGGGCTGCTGGCGGCCTTGAGCTTCGGCGGGATCTGGCTCTACTTTATTGTGGAGCGCATCGGGTGGCGCTGGTTGTGGATCAGTTGGGGCACGGTGGGGTTGGCGGCCGTCCTGTTGATCTTGAGCATCAACCTGGTGGGGCCGCTTCACGACGCGGCGGTCGAGATCAAATCAATCAATCGTTTGGCCCGCATCACCGAGTTGGAAAGCGGCACCGGCCAGGTCCGCGCTTTGATTTGGCAGGGCGCGTTAGATCTCGTCTCGCCCCACGAGCCGATTGAATTCCACGACGGCAGCGAGGACAAGTACAACGCGATCCGCCCGTTGATCGGCTATGGGCCGGAATCGATGTACGTGGCGTACAACTCATTCTATCCGCCGCTCCTGGGCCACTTTGAGTCGCGCACCGCCTCCCCGGATCGCTCCCATAACGAGACGTTGGATGCGATTGTAATTACGGGCGTGTTGGGATTGGGCGTCTATCTCTTCACCTTCATCGGCTTCTTCTACTGGGGATTGCACTGGCTGGGCCTGCTGGAGAACCGACGGCAATTCTGGATGTTGTTGGGCTTAGATACCTTTTTCTCTGTGCTCTTTTTCTTCATCGGCCTCCAGATGGACGGCGCCTATCTCTTCGTGGTGGCGATCCCCTTGGGCATTCTCGCCGGCACGATGGTCTATCTGACCCTGGTCGCGCTCTTCTGGCTCTTCCAAGAGCACGATCCAGACAAGGACACCAGCTACCGTCCGCACCCGCACAGCATCCTGCTGATTGCGATTATCGCGGCGGTGATGGCGCACTACATCGAGATCAACTTCGGGATTGCCATCGCGGCGACGCGCACGACCTTCTGGGCCTTCGCGGGGATCTTGGTCGTCCTGGGGTACGAATGGGTGCCGAGCCTGCCGGTAGCCGGGCGGATCTTCACGCAGAGCGCGGATGAGGAACAGGAACTAGATAAGAAAGGGAAACGCCCCAAGAAATCTCGCTCCTCCCACCGTCGACGCGGGAAGCAGCCTCTCCGCTCCACGCAGCGCCTGATCTCACCCTGGCTTTCCGGTGTGTTGGCGCTCTCGTTGACCGCCGTCTTCCTACTGGGCACCCTAGCCTTCGATTTCGTCAACAATCCAGAGCGACTGAGCGATTCCAGCGAGATCTTCGTCCGCTCGCTGACGATGAAATATCATCCCGAAAAGACTACGTCTTACGGCGCGTTGGTGATCTTCGTCTTCACCTGGGCGCTCTTCGGCCTGGTGGGCATCGGCGAGTACGACCGCGAGGGCGTGTTCGAGCAGAACCGCACGCGCCGCTTGCTCATCGCCGCGATGACCTACGCCGGCCTCTCGCTGATCGGCCTCTTGATCTTCGGCAGTATGATCTCCGGCTATCAAGCGAGCTTGACCCAGATTCAAGTGACCACAGTCGAAGAGGTGGTCGGGGTCGCCGAGACCCTAGCCTCGATGCTGGGACAATATTACGGCTTGATCTTCTTCTTGCTGGGCGCCATCGGCTTGATCCTCCTGGGCGAGCAACGCTTGCCCCGCGATTGGGGGGAACTGTGGACGCCGCTCGTACTCGTCATCCTACTGCTGGGCGGCATCTCGGTCATTCGCAAGACAAATTACGATCTCATCCGCGCGGACATCGTCTACAAGCAGGGCGGCTCCTTCGCCAATCAGGGCGGCGTTAATGAAAAACAAATCGGTATCCTGCACTACGAGCGCAGCATCGACTATGTTCCTCGCGAGGACTACTACTATCTCTTCCTGGGCAAGACGTACTTAGAGTTGGCCCAGGGCCTCGGCGACGAGGTGACGTTGGCCCAACGGCAGGAGACCTTCCGCCAGACGGAGGCGATCCTCCAAGAGGCGCGCGAGATCAACCCGCTGAACACGGATCACAGCGCGAACTTGGCGCGATTCTACAAATCCTGGGCGGCCCGTCTCGCGGCGGATATGCGCAATGAGGAGTTGAGCGAGGCGGAGCGCGCGGAGTTAGCCCAACAACAGGACGAGCTGTTAGAAAAATCGCTGGAGAATTACAACATCGCCCTGACCCTCAGCCCCAATAACGCCATCCTCTGGAATGAGAAGGCCCAGTTGTACGCTATGGATCTAAACGATATGGAGAAGTTCCAGGAGACGATCTCGAAATCCTTGGAAATCGACCCGGAGTTTGGCACCACGTGGATGCTGTTGGGCGATATGAGTTCCTCGATGGGCCAGACGGATAAGGCCGTCCAGGCTTACGAAAACGCGCTGGAGTTTTCTTCTCGCAACGAACGATGCACCATCCGCCGGGTGCTGGGCACCCTCTACGCTCAAGGAGAAGATTGGGGCGATGCGACGCGAACGTTGGAGGAGGCCATCGAGGAGTGCGGCAATGACCGTTACGCCTGGGAGATGTATCGCGTCTTGGCGATATCTTACGCCAACCAGGGCCAAGGCGCGGAAGCGTTGGAAGCCGCGCAACAAGCCCTCACCCTCGCGCCGGAGAATCAACAAGATCAGATCCAACAGTTGATCGAGACGTTGCAAACCCCGGTCGGGCCAGAAGCGCCGGAGGCGCCGCTAGAGGAATCTGATACCGATTCGTAGCAGGAGGACAGAAGTAGAATGAGCGTCTATCTTGTAATCTTCGCCGGCGTGCTCTTGATGGCCGTCATCGGGACGCCGCTCTCGCGCGCATTAGGCCTGCGCATGAACGCCGTGGATCAACCCGATCCCACACGAAAAGTCCATAGAATTGCAACGCCGCGTCTGGGCGGCGTTGCAATTTTCTTGAGCACCCTCATCGCGACGCTGCTGTTAGGGGGACGTTACAAGTTAGATCAGCTCGCCAGCATCTTGGTCGGCGCGACGCTGGTCTCGTTCTTGGGCCTGATGGACGACCGCTTCACGCTGAGCGCCGGCGTGAAGTTGATAGGGCAATTGTTGGCCGTCGGATTATTGCTCGTGACCGGGGTCCAGGTTAGCGCCTTCCCCACCCAGGCGCTGAACATCGCGGTGACGACCATCTGGATGGTGGGCATCACCAACGCTATGAATCTGCTGGACAATATGGACGGGCTGTCTGGCGGCATCGCGGCCATTGCAGCGGGGCATTTCGCGCTGATGTGCGCGTTCAGCGGGCAATATCTGGTCGGCGCCCTCTCGGTCGCTGTGATGGCGGCATGCATCGGCTTTTTAATCTACAATTGGAATCCCGCGACGATCTTTATGGGCGATTCGGGGAGCCTCTTTCTGGGGTTCACGCTGGGCGCCATCGGCATCAAATTACGCTTTCCCAGCAACGTCGACTTCGTCACCTGGATGATTCCCGTGTTGGTGTTAGGCGTGCCGATCTTCGACACGACGCTCGTCACGATCTCGCGCCTGCGCCGGAGACTCAACCCCCTCACCACACCGGGGAAGGATCACACCTCCCACCGTCTCACCCATCCCGGACTGAACCGCCGGGAAGCGGTCTTGATTTTGTACATCATCAGCTTCATCTTGGGGATGGCGGCGCTGTTCATCACCCAGGCCTCGGTGTTAGAGAGCTACCTGATCGGCTTGGCGGTGCTGATCGCGGGCTTATACGCGCTGTGGTCGATGGAGCATCGCCCCTTTTGGCCGCCACCGACAGAGTAATCCACCTTAAAACCGCGAAGTGGCATTTCTATGCGCCATACTACAAACAACATGATGGGGGGGCTTTTGGATGTATGACTCCAATAAAAAAAGCTAAAAGGTCTCGCAAAGTCGCAAAGTCGCTAAGGAGAAATAAGGTAACGGTTAATTTTCGTGATCAGATACGGTGATTGGATAAATAAGATTAAGTCAAACCTTAAAAATCTTTGCGACTTTGCGTCTTGGCATGAGATCGTCCCCTTCTTTCAGTAGAGTCATGTATCTGTTTAATTACGTGATACGTAAGTGAATGCTCCCAGAACTTCAAAAAAGCTCTTAGTCCCCGTCCCCGGAGACGTTTACCAAGCAGCTTCGATCTGCTTAGACGCCCTCAGGGACGAGGGCTTAGAGCATTGCTCCTAAGACTAAACGGTTACTTTTGGATTTTGCCGGATAACCCCCTAAGTCGCCCTAAAAGCAGCGCAGATGTGCGCGTTTGTGGGGGATAGCACGATTGCACCCGGCGAATTCCTGAAAAGCCAATACGATAATAACGCAAAGGTAATTGAAACTTATGGAACAACATCCAGAGATTAAAAAAGCGAAAGCGCGGACGACCGTCCAAATCACGCTGTCGGACGGGCGTATTTTTTCCGGCCCGGTCGGAACGACGTTGGAGGAATTCTTCGAGGTCGCCTTTCCAGATCACGAGGCGCCCTTGATCGCCGCCCTGGTTGATGGCCAACTTCGCGAGTTGACCCATCCCCTCGATCGGGATCACAACGTCGAACCAATCGATCTTTCACATTCGGACGGCGGGCGCATCTACCGCCGCTCGATGATCTTTTTAACGTTAGTCGCGGCCAAGCGGCTCTTCCCCAAGATAAAGATCTACGTCGACCACTCCCTGACGTTCGGAGGCTATTTTTGTGAGGTGCGCAATCGGGAGCCGCTGACCGATCAGGAGATTCAATCGCTCTGCGCCGAGATGCGCCGCCTCGTCGACGAGGATGAACCCATCCTGCGCGAGCGTGTCCCTCTGGAGGAAGCGCTGGATATATTCCGCGAGCGCGGCGAGTTGGATAAGGTCGCGGTCTTTCAGAGCCGCAATCGAAACAAAGACAAGGATTACCTCCAAATCTACACCCTCAAGGGCCGCCGCGATTATCTCCACGGTTATATGGTCCCTTCCACCGGCTACCTGCGCTACTTTCAACTGCTGAGCTGGGGCAATGGCTTCATCCTGCAATTCCCCCGCCGCCACGAGCCGACGAAGCTTCAGGAGCCGAAGTTAGATCCGCACTTGATCCGTGTCTTTCGGGAATACGGGGGCTGGCTGCGCTTGCTGCGCGTCGAGAATGTGGGCGAGTTGAACCTGGCGTTAGAGGAGAATAAACTCCGCAAGATTATTCTGGTCTCCGAAGCCCTGCACGAACATCGCATCGCCAACATCGCCTATCAGATCATCAAGCGGGAGGGCGTCCGGTTGGTACTGATCGCCGGCCCATCCTCTTCGGGGAAGACGACCTTCTCCAAGCGCCTGGCCGTGCAGCTTTTGGCCCACGGCATCCGCCCCTATGCCCTGGAGTTGGATAACTACTTCGTCAATCGTGAGGATACGCCGCTCGATGAGAATGGGGAGTACGACTTCGAGCATCTGGAGGCTGTGGATCTTGATCTCTTCAACGAACAGTTGCAGGCGCTCCTGCACGGCGAGCGCGTCCAATTGCCCAAATTTAATTTCTACTTCGGCAAGCGGGAGCCGGGAGAGATCGTCCAACTGGAATCCGATCAGGTCATCCTCGTGGAGGGCATCCACGGCCTGAATCCCCGATTAGTCTACGCCCTAGATCCAGAATGCACCTACCGCGTCTACATCTCCGCGCTGACGCAGTTGAATTTGGATCGGCACACGCGCGTGCCCACCACCGATACACGCCTCATCCGCCGAATTATCCGCGACGCACGCACCCGGGGCTACGATGCGATGGAGACCCTCCACCGCTGGGAGAGCGTCCGGCGCGGCGAGAAGCGCTATATCTTCCCCTACCAGCAGAACGCCGATGTGATGTTCAACTCCGCCCTGGTCTACGAGTTGGCGGCGCTGAAACCCTACGCTGAGCCGTTGCTGCTCCAGATCGATCAGGACTCCTATCAGTGGGTCGAAGCCAAACGCCTCCTCTCCTTCCTCCGATGGTTCCACCCGGCGGATAGCACGCCGGTGCCCGAAAATTCCATCCTGCGCGAATTTATCGGCGGTCTGGCCTTAGAGGAATTTCACTGGGATTAAGCCTTGGTCTTGATGAAACGGTGCCCCAATTGTAATCAAGAAATACCGCGGCGGAGCATCATTTGCCCCAACTGCGGTATGACGCTGCCGCCTGAGAACGAAAGCTCCGCGCCGCCCCAACCCAAACAGGCCAAACCGTCGAAATCGCAGCCCACGGTCGCCCCGCCCCCTCCTCCCCCCGCCGATGAAGTCCCCGCCCCTCCCGATCCAGCGGCGCCTCGCAAGCGCCGCTCGCTCTGGCGCTACTTGCTCTTCGCGCTGTTGGGCCTGTTGATCTTCACCGCAACGCTGGCCGCGTCCACCTACGCCGGGCTGTACTATGGCGAGCGGGATCGCGTCGAGCGGCGCGAGCAGATCAAGCAGGATCACTACACGGCGGGCGTGACAGCGCTCAACGAGGGCCGCTACGAGCGCGCGGCGGCGGAGTTCCAGTATGTGCTCCAATTAGATGAAGACCATACTCTGGCCCAGCAGGGCCTCAGCGAAGCCCGCACGCGCCTCGATGTCCAGCCGACGCCTACCTCGGAGGCCGCGCAATCCCTGGCGGAGCAGCTCCTCGAGCAGGCGCAGGCGGATTACGAAGCGGATGAGTGGGCCGCCGCCGCCAGCACATTGACCCAACTGCGCGCTCTAGATGCGACCTATGAGCAGGAGCAGGTGGAGAAGTTGCTCTTCACCAGCCTCTACAGCGCCAGTATGAAACTTCTGGAGGAAGATCAACTGGAGGCCGGGATCTTCTACTTAGATCAGGCCGTGGCGCTGCGCCCGTTAGATGCGGAAGCCGTCCATCAGCGCAACTTGGCCGCCCGCTACTTAGAGGCGCTCGGCTACTGGGGGGTCGATTGGGAGCAGTGCATCACGAAATTCGAGGCGCTCTACAGCGCCAATCCTGCCTATCGCGATGTTTACGAGCGGCTCTATCGGGCCTACGTGGCCTATGCGGATTATTGGATGGAGCAGGGGGAAATGTGTCCGGCTGAGAGGAATTACGCGCACGCGCTGCGCCTCTACGCCGATCCAACCGTCGATCAGAAGCGCGATCAGGCCGCGCAGGGCTGTCTGATCGCGACGCCCACCCCCATCAGCGGGGCCGGGGTCACCACCACCACGGTCGGCGCGACGCCCGAACCCGTGAAGGGCTTCACGATGGGCCGGCTCGCTTATCCCGTCTACAACGCGGGTACCGGCGTCTACGATCTCTACGCGCTCTACGCTGATGGGCGCATCCTCCGTGTGGCGGCGAACGCCGATCAGCCGTGGTGGGAGCGCGGCACGGGGCGCGTGGCCTATCGCGACCGGATGAGCAACGGGATCAGCATGGTGCTCCCGGAAGAAGGCGTGCCGCTGCAATTGCTCCAGGCATCAGGGCAAGCGTGGCCCACGCTCTCGCCGGATAGCCAGCGCATCGCCTATGCCGCGCCCAACGCCGAGGGCGTCTGGACCATCTACGTGGCGAGCGCGCATGGCGGCGAGGAGCCACGATCCATCGGGCAGGGATGGGCGCCCGCCTGGGGGCCGAACGGTCTGCTGGCTTACACCGGCTGCGACGCCGAGGACAAGTGCGGCATCACGCTGGATAATCCCGACGACGATGCGCCCGGTACGCGCCTCACCGGCAATCAGGCCGACAGCGCTGTCAGTTGGTCGCCGGCCGGCAACTTGATGGCCTATATGTCCAACGTCGCAGGCAATTGGGATCTCTTCCTGTTGAATCCAGACGGCGGCGTGCAGCAACTGACCACCGACCCCTCCAATGAGGGGATGCCCGCCTGGTCGCCGGATGGCGGCAGCCTGGCCTTCGTCAGCGATCGCAGCGGCAACTGGGGCATCTACGTGATGCAGATCGATGGGCAGAACGTGCAGCGGATCGTCGATTTGGGCCCCTCGCTGCCGGGATGGGATAACCAACGCCTCTCCTGGGCGCC
>JBKHCQ010000059.1:0-12445 GCA_046541755.1 Anaerolineales bacterium
TCTAAATTCTAAATTCTTCCCCCCACCTCACTGTAATGTGAAGTAGAACGTTGCGCCGGCGCCGACTTCACTTTCGGCCCACACATCCCCGCCGTGGCGATGGATGATGCGCTGCACGGTAGCCAATCCGATGCCCGTGCCCTCGAATTCCGTCATGCGGTGCAAGCGCTGGAAGGGGGTGAAGAGCTTATCGGCGTAGGTCATATCGAATCCGGCGCCGTTATCGCGCACGAAGAAGGCGGTCTGCCCATCTTCTTGACTTGCAATCCGGCCCACCTTGATTTTAGCGTGCTCGCATTTCTGAGTGAACTTCCAAGCGTTGCCCAGGAGATTTTCCAGGACGACGCTTAGCAGGCGCGCGTCGCCATCGGCGATGAGATGGGGCGCGATGTCGCAGTTTACCTCGCGCTCTGGGTGAGATTTTCGCAGATCGTCGATGATCTCGGCGGCGATGGCGCTGAGGTCAACGCGCGTGCGATGCAATTCGCCGCGCGTGAGGCGGGAAAGTTTGAGTAGGTCGTTGATCAGTTGGCCCATTCGCTGGCTGGCCTTGCGGACGCGCTGGAGATAATCCTGTGCAACGTCGTCCAACTCGGCGCTGTAATCCTCCAGCAGCGCTTGGCTGAAGCCGTTGATGCTGCGCAGCGGCGCGCGCAAATCGTGGGAGACGGAATAGGCGAAGGCCTCCAACTCCTTGTTGGCTGCCTTGAGCTGGGCCGTGCGCTCGACAACGCGCTGCTCAAGCTCCTCGCTGAAGCGCCGGCGCTCCTCGAAGAGGCGCGCGTTCTCGATGGCGGTGGCGAGTTGGTCGGACATCGCCTGAAGCACGGCGATATCCTCCTCGGAGAAGGCGGCGGCCTCGGTGCTTTGGACGGTGAGCGCGCCGATGGCGTGGCCGTGTGTGACCAGCGGCAGGGCCATCTCGGAGCGGGTGCGCGGGAGGTGCGGATTATCGAAGCGCACCGCCTCTTCGCCCACATCGAGCGCGATGCGCGCCTGAGCGTTGGCCACGCTCCAGCCGATCATCGACTCCCCGCCGACGGCCAAGCGATGTCCTTCGGACAGCATCTGCTGTCCGGCGTCGCCCGTCCCGGCGCGGAGGACGGCGTATTCGTGGGCCTCATCCACTAAGAAGATGCCCACGTAGTAAAAATCGAAGCGCTCTTGAATGAGATTGACCGTATGCTGCATCAGTTTTTCGGTGTCCAAGATCGTAATCGCTGACTTGGCGACCTCGACGGCGGTGTGGAGTTGGGTATTGCGCCGGCGCAGCGTCGCGAGGAGCTGTTTTTGCTGCGACTCGACCCAATTGCGTTGCGTAATATCCTGTACGATCCCGATCCCGCCTTGCACCTCGCCATCTTTATAATAGGGCGCGGTGACCATCGCTATCGAGATCTTTCTTTTGCTGGTGGTGGTTTCGTACGGCCCTTCATATTTGGCCTCTTGACCTTGGATGGTACTCTCGATGGCGGGGAGCACCCGGCGATCCACGAGCTTGGTCATATCCAAGTGGCGCAGGCGATCTCTGTGAGCGCCGATGATCTCGGCGAATCGCTCGTTGAGCGCGGTGATGCGCAGGGTTATGTCATAGTAGAAGATGCCTACCGGCGAGTGCTCAAAAATGAGACGGTAGCGCTCTTCGCTTTCTCGAAGCTTGGCCTCGGCTACTTCGCGTTCTGTGATGTCGCGCCCCACGCCGATGATGGCGGTGATTTCGCCTTCGTCGTTGCGCACGGCTTTATCCGTCCAAGCGAGCCAGCGCCAGCCATATTGGGTCAGCGCGCGCTGCTTGATGTAAGCCGTGTACGGCGGCTCGTAAATCGTCTCCATCGCTGCGAGTGTGGATTCGCGATCCTCTTCATGCACGAGCGGGATGAATTTTTTGCCCAATAACTCGTGCTGCGTTTTGCCGAATAGCTCGCAGTAGGAAGGGCTGACGAACTCAAAATGCCCTTCGGTGTCGATCCTGACGACCAGATCGGTCTGATTTTCCACTAAGAGGCGGTACTTCTCTTCCTGATCACGCAAGCGCGCCTCTGCTTGTCGACGCGCTTTGTTGAGCCGATAGGTGACTTCGGAGATGCCCAACGTGGCGGTAATGCCCAAGGTGGCGCCGAGCCACGCTTCGGTTGTCTCAGGTTTTATCTGGTAGACGGTGCCGAGGGCGGTCAAAATCATCAAGCTCATCAGCAAGTGCAGCCAGCGAGGATAGAAAAAGGTCACCAGAATCACGGGAATGATGAAGAGCGCCAGGAGGCCGAGGAGATGCTCGTAATCTGACGCGATGATGATCCCTGCGATGGTGGTCAATGCCGCAGCAAAGGCGCTCATCACTATCCAGGGAGATATGGATTTTGCAGGGAACAAGGGGCTTTTAGGCGCATTATCCCGGTACATAGATAAATCCTCCGTTCGATTGGTTGGGAGGCCAGCCTGAGCGGCGCTCGTAAAACTGGGCGCTTTTAGAAAACGGCTCAGAAGGGAGTTTCTCTGCGTATTTCTGTATAACTTAGCTTGTCTGACCGTATATCTGCTCCACTCGCTTCATCTGCTGAGATAAGGCATAAAACTGTCGGGTAGGTGGGACTTAGAGGCTGTTTGAAAATTAGCCTTAACCTTGCGAAGGTTGCGCGAGTGATCTCAAAAATTTCATACTATGTACAGCAGGCAGGTTAATCTGTTGACTAGATCTCTGGTTAACCTTCGCAAGGGTTCCCAATTTGAATTTTCAAATCCGTTCCGGTCTAAGCTCAAAAGTGCTTGTACCTGGAAACCATATTGTTAGTATAGCGTAAGATTTTTGGGTGGTCAAAAGTATGTGAGTCGAAGTCTACATCTCATCTTCTTGATCGCGCGCGTCTGATTCTGATTCATCTAGATGGTTGAAGAGGTCCTGTAACCCCTTCTCCCAGACATCGCTCAACGGGACGAAGCGCTGTTCGTCGAAGTCCTCGGCCAGTTCGCGGAGATAGCTATCTATCTCCAGGTCTGGAATCTCCACATTCAACTCATCGACCTGCGCATCCATCGAGGCGATCAGGTCGTAGCTGTGGCGCTCTAGGTCGCTGAGATCGATATCCAGATGGGTCATGTGATTGAAGCGGCGCATCAAATCGTACCATGCTTTGAAATCATTCTCGATGCGCATCGTCTGAACGAGGTTAGAGACCTGGGCGAAATCGTAGGCGGGGACAAAGGCGTAGAAGGTGATAGCTTCCATATCGCGCCGCTCGGCCCTATCCATCAGATAGGCGCCGATGGTGGCGCCGCCCTCGTAATCTGAGAACTTGACCGCATAGCGGGTCAACTCCTCTTTCAAGTGGGGCAGGCTGTAAACACAGGAGATCTCGCGCTCCTTATCGTAGGGCGCCGGGCCGTAGACGCCGCCCACGGCTATCACGCGCTTGATGCGCAATGCCTCCGCGATATCCAACACCGCCTCGCAATAGCGGTCTACGTGTAGATGCGGCTCTTCCCCCAAGAAGATCACCAACCCCTTTTTATTATTGCCCGTATCATCTGTATAGAACACCTCGTTCGTGTTTGAACTGAGGGTCTGTCGATAGCCGTCCTGGAGATTGATTTGCGGGCGGATAAGGTGATGCAATCCCGGCACTTGGAAGAGGTAGAAACTCTCCGACTCGATCTCGCCGATTTGCCGGGCGTTCGTATGTTGAATGAGATATTGCGTCAACCCTGATGAGACATTCCCCGCATCCGCCCATTGATACCAGCCCGCCAACATATAGATTTCCTCGGCAACGGGCTTTTCCCAAAGTTCAACTAACTCGTCCATAATATTTTCGCCTCCCCGTGGCGCTCACTTAATGGGTTCTCCCCTAGTCTATCTTTAGTTTGCTATCTCGTCAATGAGCGGTTGTCACTAAGGTATCTCCTTGTATACTCAATACGGGCCTAGGCTCATATAAGAAATCGGGTGAAATCATCCGGCGGTTTAATTTGGACACAGAGCACCACCGAGAAGGCACCGAGAAGCGCGGAGAAATGATTCTCTCTGTGTATCTCTGCGAAAAACTCCGTGAATCTCTGGGTTAACTAGCGCCTGAGTATCACTCGCGCTCAATTTCACCTAAAAACCAACAAGCGTCACGGGCCTAACTGCTCATTCAAACTTACGAATAAGCTTACGAAATCGCTAATCGCTACCTTCCCGGAAGGTTTATCTTTATAAGACCCACTAGAAAACAGCTCACGGATTTTCACGGATCCCACGGATTTTTTAGATCTTTCGCCGGAGAAGTTCTCCATCTTTAGGTACATTCTACCGCTCACGTCCATTTATTTGGACGAGTCTAAGGCCAAATTTTAACCCGTACATTCCGAGAGTGGCTCGTCGTGCACTATAAAAATCAAAAATATCTGGTTAATCCGTGTTTATCCGTGAGCTAAGAAGTATCGGGGAGATAGTAAGCCCCATCGTCTTTTAACGTAGGTTAGATAGAGGTTAGATAGAGGTTAGATATGGAAACATGGATTGTGATGCTTTATGTGATGATCGCTTTCTTGGCTGCGGCCATCACGACGTTGGTAGCGGCGTATGCTTGGCGGCATCGGGAGGCGGCGGGCGCGCGCAGCTTCTCCGTGCTGATGTTGCTCATCACCTTTTGGTCCTTCACGGTGGCGATGGGGGTGCTCAGCCCGTCGGAAGAGGTGTGGCGGATATGGCGTAATCTCGAATACATCGGCATTGCCGGGGCGCCGGTGGCGTTTTTGATCTTCTCCTTGCACTACACCGGGCGACGCCGGAGGCTCGCGCGCCACCATATCCTTGTGTTGTGCGCGATGCCTGTTCTCACCCAGGTGATCATCTGGACCAATGCGTGGCATGGGTTATGGTTTATCGAGACGCCGCCGTTTAGATTGGGCGTGTGGTTCTGGATCCATTCGGCCTATTCTTTTGGAGTGGTTTTCATCGGGATGGTGCTGATGAGTTTAGCCATCCTGCGGGCCTCGGCGTTGCGCCGCTGGCAGGCGTCTGTTGTGCTCTTCAGCATTGCTTTGCCCCTGGTGATTAACATCTTTCACACCTTCGATCTTATCTCTGACGAGCTTGAACTCACGCCCATCGCTTTTACCGTGAGCGGCATCGCGTTTGCTTGGACGATGTACCGCCATCGCCTCTTTGATCTGACGCCGCTGGCCCGTGAGGTGTTGATCGACGGGATGCAGGATGGCATGCTGGTTCTGAATCTTCAACATCAGATTATCGACTATAATCCCGCTGTGCTGGCGCTCTTAGGCGCGTCGGCGATGGATCTTGATGGAACGCCGGTGGATCGGGTTTTTGCCGCTTGGCCGCAGCTTCAGCCGCATCTGGATACCGAAATTCCCATTCCCAAGAATACGGAGATTGAGTTGCTGCGCGCCGGGCGTCCGCGCGCCTACGAGGTGCACATCACGCCGATCTTTGATCATCAACAGGCGCTGGCCGGTCGCCTGCTGCTTCTGCACGATATTACCGAGCGGAAGCGATATGCGCGCGAGTTGGAGACGCGCAACGCTGAGTTGGATGCCTTCGCCCACACCGTCGCCCACGATCTCAAGACGCCGCTGACCTCGCTGGTGGGGTTTAGCAAGCTGCTATCGCAGCGGGCGCGAAGCTGGCCGCCGGCTAAAATCGAGGAGAACGCCGCGCGCATCTTGCAGATGGGCTACAAGATGACCAACATCGTCAATGAGCTATTGCTGCTGGCCAGCGTGCGGCAGATGGACGAGATCGAGACCGCGCCCTTGGCGATGGACGCCATCGTCGCGGAGGCGCTGGCCCGCTTCGGCGATCAAATCGCGGCGCGGGAGGTGGTGGTATCCACGCCGGAGGTGTGGCCGGAGGCGCTCGGCTACGCGCCGTGGGTCGAGGAGGTGTGGGTGAACTACATCAGCAATGCGCTTAAATATGGCGGCGATCCGCCGCGCATCACGTTGGGAGCGGATGAAGGGGTGGGGATGGGCGTCGAGGGCGACGCTGCCATTCGTTTCTGCCGCTTCTGGTGTCGGGATAACGGCCCCGGTCTCTCAAAAGAGGCGCAGGCCAAACTCTTCGCGGAGTTCATCCGCCTGGAACAGACCCGCGCCAAGGGCCACGGCCTGGGGCTTTCGATTGTCCGGCGCATCGTCGAGAAGTTGGGCGGCGAGGTGGGCGTCGAGAGCGAGGTGGGGGCGGGGAGCGACTTCTGGTTCACGCTCCCCCGCGCGTGAGGCGGTGATAAGAGGGACGTCAACCGAGCGCGGGCCGCGCCGCCAACCCTGGCTCTTTCACCTCTGCCGGCCCCTTTTGTTCCTGGCCGCGCACTATCATCGCCTGGAAGCGTCGGGCATCGAGCGCGTGCCGACGCATGGGGCGGCCCTGCTGCTGGTCAAGCACCGGGCCTCGCGCGATAGTCTGCTGCTGAGCTGGCTCCTCTACCATCACGCCGGACGGATGGGCTATTACCTCGTGAAGCGCAAATCCCCACTTTATAATCGGCTGATGGGCGCGCTGGGCGGGATCGCCATCATCCGCCCTAAAGACCTCTTGCGCATCGAAGACCGCGCGCAGCGCCGGGCCGCTCTGCAACGCGCGCGCCGCCTAAATCAACAAGCGATGGATTATGTGGCGGAGTTGTACACGCGGGGTGAGTTGATCGTCATCTTCCCAGAGGGGATGTTCTACCCCACGCGCCTGGGGCCGCTGCACTTAGGCGCGCTCCGGCAGATCCGCGACCTGGCGCCCCGCTGCGAAATTCCCATCGTGCCGGTGGGTATCGAGTACGAGGCGCTGCGCCGCCCGCGCTCTCGCGCCACCGTGCGCTTCGGCGCGCCGCTCTCTATCGGGAACTACCCGGAACTGAGCGGGCTGGCCGATGTGCTCACGGATCAATTGCGGGGCTTGAGCGGCTTGAATTCGTAGCCCAGTACAACCCGCCCGCGTTGGTTGCGTATAATAAAATAGATATCAGCGCAATCAATGCGTAACAGAAAGGATAGGTTAGAGATGTTTTCATCAACATACGCGGGTATGTACGTGGATAAGCTCTTTGCTTCATTAGATGCGGATTTGAATATGGAGCGCATCGCGGGTGGAAACGAGACGGAAGTCTATTGCACCGATGACCGCCGGCACGTCGTCAAGGTCAAAAGCGAGGGGGGGAGCACCCTTGAAGAGGCGCTGGCGGAAGCGCAGGTGCTGCGCGAGGCTGCGGACTTATTCGCCGAGGCGTTGGGGCCGGAGCACACCATTCCCACCTTCTTCATCGTCGCCCGCAACAGTCAGGGTGAGGTGCAGCCGGTGGCGATCCAGCCCTACATTTGTAACGCTCAAACGCTCTTCGAGGTGGATTATCACGCCTTGGATGCGACCGAGCGGCGGCGCATCGCCGCGCAACTGCGGAGCATCATCCGCCGTTCGCTGGAGTTTTATCGCAAAACTGGCGCGATGCCTGATCTCTACGGGCGGCTCAGTCACAGCAAGGCCGAGCGCGAGCGCCGCAATGCGCCGTGCAGGCTACCCCATCGGATATGGAGCTTTCTGGTGCAGCGCACGCTCCTCCGCGCGCACAACCTGCTGCTCACGCCCGCGCCTGAACATCGCATCATCCTGGTGGATTATGATCCGGTCAAGCGCAGCACCATCTATCGGTACCTCTATTACCAAGCGCGGCGCGTGCTCTTTCTGCGGGATTACCTCTTAATCGCGCTGATGGAGCGCACGGGGTGGGCGTTCAAGCCTCGGCTCAAGCCTTGCCTCGATGAGGCCGAGCCGGTGGCAATCCACCGCCTTTAAAACAGGCCGCGGGACGGAATCGGGTTCCGTCCCGCGATTGGCATACCACGTTTGCGTGATGAGTGTCGGGTGTCAGTCTTGGTTTTGATGTAAGGCGCGCCGAGCGTTCTCCACTTCCTTCTCCAAGCCTAACGCCGTAAAGATGTCGATGGTGTGCTCCAAAGCTGATTGTCCTTCTGCTTGCTCTCCCATATCCAGCAAGGTGCGGCCCAGCGCCTCATAGCTGTGCGCGATCTCCAGCTTGTTGTCCAACTCGGTTAAAATCTCGAGGCTGGTCTCCAATCGAGCGCACGCCGTCTCCAACGCCCCTTCCGCCCGGTGGATCTGGCCCAACACTCGGTAGGTGATGCCTTCATACTCCCTGTTGCCAATCTCCTGAGCCAAGGATAATGAGTGTTCCCCATACCTCAAGGCGGATTGTGTATCCCCTAGCTTTAACTCCACCTCGGCTAGTGATCTACAAGCGTCACTTAAAACGCGCCTTTCCCCGATTTCGGTCAGCAAGCTCACGGCTTCCAAGAGATGATGATGCGCTTGTTGGAATTCACCTAGTTGCTGGTAAACTTCCCCCAGATTATTGTAAATGGCCGCAATCCCCAATAAATCACCAATCTCTTGGCGAATAGATAAACTTTTTTCATATTGAGTTATAGCTTGTTCATGATTTCCTAATGTATAATTGATGGCGCCTAGGTTATTGTGACACATCGCTGTACCGTAGGTGTATCCCACTTTCTGACACATTTTCAAGCTGTTGCGAATATATTTTATGGCACTTTGGTAATCACTTTGCCGCCAGTAGACTGCTGCTAAGTTATTATACGTGCGACTCATATTGTAGAAATCCCCAATAACCTGTCGGGCTTTGATACTGGTCTGGAAATTATCAATAGCGGCTTCGTATTCTCCCTTGCGTATGTAAATGCTCCCTAGTGTATGTTGTAATTCTGCTTGAATTCGGTAAATTTTCCTTGGGTCCGATTCTGTAAGTTGTTCTGCGATTGTGATGCCTTTTTCGCACAGGTTTAAAGCATCATCATAATTTCCCCTTTGCATCTCGACCCATGCCATATCGTTGTAGATGCGCGCCAACTCCGGCGAACGCTTGGTTTCGCTCAGCATCTCCCGTGTTAGGTTGAGGTATTGCAGAGCCTCATCGTAGCGCCCTTGAAGTTCCCAGGTCTTGGCGATTTTGCGGCGTATCTCGGCTGCCTGAGTAATATGAGGCTGGTCGTAGGAGAGGGCGGTGCGATAGTGATCTCTGGCTGGTTCGTACTGCCCGATGATATTGAAGACATCGCCCAACGTTTCATGTACCTGATAGGTATTCTCCAGCTCGCTTCCCGTTTCTAATTTCAATCCCAACGCCTGAGTGTAGTAATCGACCGCGGCCTTGTTCGCGTATTGGTTCTTGGCTTTGTCCCCGGCTTTGACCAGATAGGTCCAGGCTTTCGGTGTATCACCACTCAAGCGATAGTGATAGGCCAATAGCTCGTAATGTTCCTCTAAGGTCTCAGGATAGGTCGCTTCGATGTATTCGCCGATGCTGTGGTGCAATTCGCGGCGATGCTTATAGAGGAGGCTCTCGTAGGCAACCTCTTGGGTGGTGATGTGCTTGAAGATATAGGCCAGCTCCGGCGCGGGTTTGTCCAGCGGCGTCAGATCGATGCGATCTAGCTTCTCCAAGTTCGCCAGCAATCGTTCCCGCGCGACCGAGACGGGATAGATGCTCAATAAAATGTGATATTGAAAGACCCGTCCGATGGCCGAGGCGACTTTTACGGTCAATTTGCTACTTTCATCCAGTCGATCAATGCGGCTCATCACCAGCGCCTGGATGCTATCGGGGATTTGAGCCTCGGAGAGGTCGCCGGTGATGAGATATTCTTCTCCCTCATCGCCGGGGATGGCGAGCAGATAGCCTTGATCCACCAAGGCGTTGATCACTTCCTCCACGAAGAAGGGGTTGAGGCGTTCTTCGCCTCGCAGGACGCGCTCACGCAGCGCGGGCGGCACCTCGTCCATCCGTAATTTGTGCCGCACCAGCTCCAGCGCGGACTCTGCTGGGAGATCCAGCAGATCGAGGCGATGATAGTAGGGATGACGCGGCCACTCGGTCAGTTCGATGGTCGGGCGTTGTAGTGCTGCCAGCAGGATAGGATAGTCGCCGATATTGCGCGCTACGTAATTCAGCATCTCCAACGAGATGGCGTCGATCCAGTGGACATCCTCGAAGACCATCAAGAAGAGCCGCTCCTGTTGGGCCTGGTGGCGGATCAGCGCCAGTACTAACTCGAAAGTTCGTTGTTTGCGCAACTCTGCGTTGAGGGCGGTCGTCAATTCGTTATCTTGCACCGACAGGCCCAACATTTGGCCGATCAGCGGCGCCCAGCGCGCCAGTTCAGGATCGACGGCGGCCATGCGCTGCTCAATGTGATAGACTTTCTCTGTCAGATTGTCATCCGGCACGCTGTTGAGATCGAAGAAGGCGTTGAAGAAATCGATCCACGGCAGGTAGGGCGTCTGCGTACCATAGGAGACGCAATCGCCCTGATAGCCGTGCATTCCCGCGTCGCGCGCCATTTCGATCAGGGCTTGGAGCAAGCGACTCTTGCCGATCCCGGCCTCGCCGTTGATGACCAGAAGCTGTCCTTGGCCCTTCAGGACGCGCTCGATGATTGCTTGGACTTGATCCAATTCCTGCTGGCGTCCCACAATCGGCAGATCGCGCCGCCGGGCGGGCGGCGTCTCCGCGCCCCAGCGTTTGTTTTCGCGTCGCACGCTCACGGCTCGGCTCACGGCCACCGGCTCGGATTTTCCTTTAACCTGGATAGGCGGCAGGGATTCGCAGACGAAGTCTTGTGCAACACGCTGCGCCGTCGGTTGATCCATCAGAATCTCGCCGGCGGCCGCCGCCTGCATCAGTCGAGCTGAGAGATTGACGACGTCGCCCATCACAGTGTATTCTCGCCGTTCCTCCGAACCGACATTGCCGGCGAAGACGTAGCCGGCCGTGATCCCGATCTGTTGATCGGTGATGAAGGGCAACTGCCCCGATTGGAGCGCAATCCGCTGCATCTCCAGCGCGCACCCCACCGCCCGCTCCTCATTATCCTCATGCGCCACCGGCGCGCCGAAGATGATATGGAGCAGGCTGCCTTTATCCCCCGTGATGACGCGATTCAGCCGTCCACCGTAGCGATGGATGATCGCCTGCATCGTGGTGAAGTAGGTTTGCAGTTTTTCACCGGCCTGCGGATCGGTGTCGTAGTCCAGCCCCATAAAATTGACGAAAAGACTGACGACCCAGCGGTGTTCTCCCAATAGCTCGATATGCCCCTCGCGGATTTGCTCATAGAGCGTGGCGGGGACGTAAAAGGCCAGGTGTTCAATAATTTTTGGAACAAGCTCCGGCGCTACGGAGGGCAAGGTCGGCGCGGCAGGTAAAGGCGTCGCCTTGTAGGCCAAGCCTGTGATTCGCAGAAATTCATCTCGGCGTTCGGAGATCTCCAATCCCAGTGTGTCGTAGATCTCCGGCGCGCTTTCGAAGTTCTGGCTATCGACTAAGACCTCGCCCGCTGCGGCGTGATGTTCCGCTGCCGCCATACGATCCAGCGCGCGGCCGGCCAGTACATATTCTACCCCCTCCTCCGGCTGCCCGACGCTTATCGAGAGCACCGGCCCGGCGCTGATGCCGATCTTCATCCGCAGATTAAACACGCCGCCGCGCGTCTGCACCGCCGCGAATTGGGCCATCTCATTTTGCATCGCCAGCGCGCAGGTGCAGGCCCGCGCCTGGCCTTCCGCGTCGGCGGCGAAGCGACACGTGATCGCGTCGCCGCCGAATTTGATGACGACGCCCTCGTAGCGGTGCACAAGGTCGATCATCGTCGTGAAGTAGATGTTGAGGACGCTGGTCAGTTCCTCCGCGCCCTCTTTCCCCAATTGCGCCAGACTTTCCGACATCTGGGTGAAGCCAGAGACATCGGCGAAGAGCAGGGCTGCGCGTTCGCGCGTCTCTTTCCTGACGAGCGCCTGGTCTGGATCGACCATTGCTTGTTGCAGCACGAGACGGGGCACGTAAGCGCCCACCGCGTGCAATAAGGCTAGTTCTTCAAGGGCCATACCACCTCCGGTAACTTATCATGCATTACGGCAAAAGTGACACGCTACTCAAAAAAGCTTCCCGTCCCCGTCCTCGGGGACGGCTTAAAAACGTCTCTCTCGCTTTGCAGACGCCCCGAGACGGGGCTTTGAGCTAATAGGTGCGCCTTTTTCCATAATGCCTTATCATGCTCCTACCTGAAATTGTACTGTGGTTTTGTTCAAAGTCCAAACACTTAGACACGATGCGGGTGTGACGCTTGATCGTAGGAAGAGACGAATTTGCGCTGCCTGTGCCTGCGGATAAATCGCAGGCTAAAAGCTGAAGTCGGCTGAAGACCGACTGAAAGACGGAAATCTACGTGGGAATCGAGTCAACTTATGGATTTTAAAAAATTAATTCGGGTATAGCAATCGCCTTGGGCCGATGAATGGAATTCATCGGCTGATACCCAAAACCCGTTGAAAACGGGTTCTTAGTGCGTTTCTAACGCACTTCCTGATATCAGCCAGCGGTTTCAACCGTTGGCGCCGTTGGCGATGCGACGACGTAATTAC
>JBKHCQ010000060.1:0-12398 GCA_046541755.1 Anaerolineales bacterium
TACTTTATATTACTATGCTTCCGGAGAGACCATAGCGTATGCTAGCACAACTGTAAATTGGTCTGCCTATGGTCACAGCTATGCTGCGGAGCAAATTACCCGTACTTTCTAATATACATAAAATCCCAACAGACTGAGAGTCCGATATCTTTTATTAAAGGTATCGGACTCTTAGCATATTTCACGGAGAGTATCCATGGCAATGATGGCAAAAAATGAAAGTAACCCGCGCTTCATCTTCATTCTTATCCTGATTCTATGGGGGACGGTATTGGGCTGCAACGCAATCCAACCTTCTCGTGATATTGCATCTCTAACACCTGTCCCCATACAGACCGCGAGTGGCACCGTCGTCTTTCTGGATGAGGGGGAAAATGTGCGCGAACGGATGCTTAACGACCCGGCGATTGCGCTCGCTTGGGAGCAAAGACAGGGGATGTTTCCTGTAGGAGGTCGCTGGGGTACCTGGATTAACATATTTACCTTGTCCAACAGCCAATATTCATCAGAACCCACTATATATCATCTATCATCACAACAGCCTGCCTACGGCCGACTGTTAGTATCCAATGTTTTCCATACACCGCACCGCTTAGGATTGATTTTCTTGCTTGACTATCAGCAGTTACAGATACAGACGGACGCCGGTGTTCAGATGGCTTACTATCTGCCGGAAATGGCGGTTGGAGAAGAACAGGCTGTTGAGTTCCTATTTCCACCTTTGCCGAAAGGACTGCACCATTTGTCCGTTCTGCTGATAACAGATCCCGAGTCTGAGTCTACTGACCCGGATTACCGCTGGAATCAGCAAAAGTCTTTTTCTGAGCAGCGTTTTGATCTCTGGGTCGATATCGAAGCCCTTCCGGCTGATGCACCGACTTTCGCCAATCAAGAGCAGGCTATGGCGGCGGGAGGTTTTAGATCACAGTTTGATATTGTCGAATTAGATGCTTCTCATCAACTCGTCGAGGCTCTTCAGTATGAGGCCGGTACTGAAAACGAAGTGGGGCTACTTTTTACCGCTGAAGCACAAAACTCAAGCGGCCCGCCCTACGCCGGTACCTTGCCGCTCCGCATTGGCGTGTTCTGGAACGACACGCTTCACACAGCTTTCGATTATGAACTTGATCCTAAACTCAAGCTATCCGAGCCGCTTTTGCTTCCCTTCCCGATAGAGGCGCCGGCGGAACCGGGTTCGTATCAACTGCACGTCGTAGTCTTCGCTACGCCATGGCATCCGCATTTTAACGCGGATGGTGAATGGATTGCTTTCAATCATGCCTCATTCAGTCGCCGTATCCCCGTAAGCGTGGTTGAGAAAAGATAGTGGGTCTTTTTGATTTCCGCCGGACAACTCCGTAGATAGCCCTAAAACTCTCTGTGCCCTCCGCGCCGCTGGGGTGAATGCTTGCTTAATCTCTACTCAATCTCGATGTCGAACTCCCCCATCATGATTGTCGGCGTGTGCTCGGTGTCAATCTCGATGTCGAAGCGGTGGCGATGGCGTAGGACGGCGGCGACGAAGGTCAGCGCCTCGCGGGCGCGGGGCGCGAGGTCGGGGTGGTCGGTGAAGACGCCCGCGGTCGCCGCCAGGGTGGGGGTGATCTCGGCCAAGGGCGCGGTGAAGAGCGTGGGCATCTGCTGGATGCGTAGATCCCAGAGCGTGAGTTCTGCATCCGAGGTGCCGACCGCCATAAAGGCCGCGTCCGGCGAGATGTGCAGCGAGGTGAGGCGCTCGCCGGGCACGGCTACCTGCCCCAGCTCGCGATAATCCTCCAAGGCTAAGATGTGGACGACGCCATCGGCGACGCCGACGAGCGCGCGCCCCGCATCCGCCAACATCTCGATCCCCTGAATTTGTTTGCCGTACCGGGCCACGTAATCCTCGCGTACCCAGTGATGGTTGGTGTTGGCATACCTGACCTGACGATATTGGCCGAGGTCGCCATTGTACTTGCCGCCCAAGATCGTCTCGCCATCCGGCGTGAACGCGGCGCAGCGGAGCACGCTGTCCATCCGCGTGGTGCTGGAGAGGGTGTGAAGACTCGTCACCGGGCCGCCCGGCGTCTTGGCCCGGAGTTCGATCAGATAGAGGCTCTGGTGAAGCATCGCCGCGCGCGCGCCATCGGCGGAGACGGAGAGCGCCCGCGCCCAATCATGGAGCTTGTATTTCGTGCGCTGCTTTAACGCGGGGACGTCCCACACCCTGGCGAGTTGATCGCGTCCTGTGGTGAGCGCCTGCGACGCGCCTATCGTCGCCAGCCCCGTGATCGAGCCGACGTGCCGGCCCACGCGCGCGATCTTCTCGCCGTTCCAGTAATAGAGGCTGCACGGCGTGGTCGTGCGGTTGGTGCGCTCGGCGCAGAGCAGCGTATCATCCGGCAGAAAGGCCACGTCGCCGATGGAATGCTTGAAGGCGTCGAGTACCTGCTCGCGGCGCGCGGTCTCATAGTTCCAGAGCACGACCTTCTGCGCGCCGGTGCCGAGGGCCAATACTTGTCGCCGGGGCGCGAAGGCGATGGCGTTGATGTTGCCCGGCGCCCTGGCGCGCGCCTGGAGCAGCGCCATCGGGAAAAGCTCGCGCAGCTCCGGTACCTGGATGCGCAGTTCGGGCCGGGCTATGGGCGCGATCTCCTCGAAGAGGCGGCGCTCCAGCTCGGCCTCCGGTCGCCACTCGAGGCCGGCCAGGTGGTGGACGATGCGCACGCTCCAGTTGAAGGGCGCCTCGAAGACCAGCCGCCAGAGCTTCTCGTGCTCTTTGTTGTTGGCCAGCATATTGAGGAGGAACTCCAACTCCTCGTCGTCCATCTCCGCGACGCGGTCGCGGTAATCCTGGCCCGCGATGGCGGTGAGATAGTCGAGCCGCCCGGCGCGGCGCAGCGTCTCGCGCACCCGCCGCCGGACGAGACCCTCGGCCAGCTCGTAGGCGGCGCGAAGCAGGCGATGGTCGAAATCTAAGGCCTCGTAGCGCGCCCACTGCTCGGTGAGGAAGAGGTAGAGCGCGCGGTCGGCGGGCGCTTCGGGCAGATAGCCGGCCTCCAGCGCGATGGCGCGCAGGTCCGGCGGATCCTGGCGGATGACGATGCGACACACCTGCTCCCGCGCCTCCTGCGTCTGGAGATTGTACAGCACCGCCCGCGCGCGCTCGGCCAGGAGGGGATTTTGATCATCGAGCGCCTGCCCCAATGCCGGGACGAGATTCGCGCCGCACGCTTGGAGCATATCCAACCGCTCGATCTCCAGCGCGCTCAGCACCCGCGCCTCCGAGGGCGAGCTGGCGACCCATTGGTGAGCGTTCAGCAGCCCGGCCAGATCGAGATGGCGGGTCTCGGCCCAGATTTGGCAGATGTCGTTGATGATGCGCGCATCGTGCACCTCGTGCAGCGCCGCCAGCGCGATATCGCGCACCTCGGCGTCGTCGGCGTGGGCCACGGCCTCCGCCAAGGCGCGCATCGCCGCGCGCGAGCCCTCCTCGGCCAGCGCACCAGCCGCCCGCCGGCGCAGCATCCCGCCGATCAGGGGAGTATTGGTATAGAGTCGCGCGCTCAGGCGCTCAAGCTGTTTCTCGTTCATGGGCCTTTTGTTAATCCTTGAATGTGCAATTTTGCCCGCCCTGGAAGGGTGTCGGCACTGGCCACCCGACATTTCTTAGCTCGCGGATAAACACGGATTAACGCAGATATTTTTTGATTTTTATAGTGCACGACGAGCCACTCTCGGAATGTACGGGTTAAAATTTGGCCTTATACTCGTCCAAATGGACGTGAGCAGTAAAATGTACACCAAGATGGAGAACTTCTCCGCCGAAAGATCTAAAAAATCTGTGTGATCCGTGAAAATCCGTGAGCTAGGTTCTAAAAGTGTCGGGTAGCTAGGTATCGGCATACCATTCCGACCTGTATTTGGGGATTATAGTCGATTCTGGGGCGCTGGCAAAGGATGCAATTCCCTTTCTGGGAGACTGTAACCAATCGACAACGGAAAACCAACTTTTCAAACGAAACTCTACTAAAAGTTGAACGCTATCCATCGGTTTCGTTGCCGCGTTGGAGTTAGTATAGAAATGTATCCCAGACTTAGCCGTAATCTCAGGAGGATACAGACGAGGCTGTTTGTGATTTCACAGTCGCGTGGCGTTGTGAACGTTAGTTAGTTTATGTTGAGTTAAGTTAGGTTGAAGGAGGGTTCAATGTTTAAGCATGCAAGTTGGAGACTTTTAACGGTGCTGGTGGCAGTCAGCATGGTGCTGGCGGCCTGTGGCACCCCTGCCCCTGAGGAGGAGCCGACACCCTCAACGGAAGAAAAGCCGCTGGAGGGCGAGACGGTCAACGTCATCGCGGTGTGGGGCGGCGATGAGTTGGAGAGCTTCGAGGCCATGGTGGCGCCATGGGAGGAGCGCACGGGCGCCACGATGGAGTATGAAGGAACCCGTGATCTCAATGCCGTGTTGACCACGCGCGTCGAGGGCGGTAATCCCCCCGATATCGCCGGTGTCCCCGGCCCTGGTCAATTGCAGTATTTCGCCGAGCAGGGATACTTGGTCGATCTTAGCCCCTTTATGGACATGGAGCAGTTGGAACAGGCTTACGATCCGGCCTGGCTGGAGTTAGCCAGTTATGAGGGAGGTCTGTACGGGCTGTTCACCAAGGTCGCGGTCAAGAGCCTGATCTGGTACAGCCCGCCCGATTTTGAGGATGCTGGCTATGAGGTGCCCGATGGGAGTTGGGACGATATGATGGCCCTGACGGAGCAGATTGCCGAGGAAGGGACGACGCCCTGGTGCATCGGGCTGGAGAGTGGTTCGGCTAGCGGTTGGCCCGGCACGGACTGGATCGAGGATATTATGCTGCGGACCGCCGGCCCTGATCTCTACGATCAATGGTGGCAGCATGAGATTCCCTGGACGCACGACGCGGTCAAGAATGCTTGGGAGACGTGGGGAGAGATCGCGACCAATCCTGATTACGTCGATGGCGGCGCCACCGGTGTGCTGGCGACGAACTTTGGCGAATCCCCCTATCCTATGTTCCAAGACCCGCCCGACTGCTATATGCATCGCCAGGCAACCTTTATCCAGAGCTTCATCACCGACCAGTTCCCCGATCTTGAGCCGGTGGATGACTTCAGCTACTTTGGCCTTCCGCCCATTGAGGAAGAGCATGGCCGCCCGGTTTTGTCGGCAGGCGATCTGTTCGGCATGTTCAATGATACGCCGGCGGCTCGTTCGCTGATGGAGTGGCTGGCCTCCGCTGAGGCGCAGGAGATTTGGGCCGAACGAGGAGGGTTTATTTCCCCCAATAAGAACGTCGACACGGAAGTCTATCCCGATGAGCTTACGGCGCAAGCCGCCGAGCTGTTGGTCACCGCGCCCGCCGTCCGATTCGACGCCTCTGACCTGATGCCCTCCGCCGTCAACGACGCCTTCTGGAGCGGGATCCTTGAGTACATCGAGAATCCCGAAAACCTGGATCAAATCCTGGAGGACATCGAGGAGGTGGCGCAAGAGAATTACTGATCGAAGCCTAGTTGGAGTTGGATTGGGCGCTTTAAGTTGGAGTGCCCAATCCAACCCTCTATTTGCGATTTGACGGCTTCCTTTATTTGACGGCTTCCTTTACTTGTACTTGATCTACTTACTTCGAGTTCGAGGCAGCCAATCGATAGCTTTTCTGTTTTAGAGAGGTTTAGGGAGGTAAGTATGCGTAAAGGTGGTTATCGTTCTTGGCTGTATGTAGGCCCCGCGCTTTTGATTCTGACCTTCTTCTTGGTCTATCCCGTCTTCGATACCTTTCGCCTCAGTTTATACGGACCTAACTCTGAGAAGTTCGTGGGCTTGAAGAACTATATCTTCGCTTTTACCAGCACGACGATGTTGCAGGCTTTTAAGAACAACGTGATCTGGCTGATTTTCTTTACGATCTTCACTGTGGTCGGCGGCCTGGTCATTGCGGTATTGGTGGATAAGGTCGAGTACGAATCCACGGCCAAGGCGGTGATCTTTCTGCCTCAGGCGATCTCTTTTGTAGGCGCCGGGGTGATCTGGAAGTTTGTCTACGACTATAATCCAGATGTGGGGTTGCTCAATGGCATTCTCACCGCAATCTTCCCCAATTTTGATCCCGTTGGATGGTTGGTTAACTCCAACGTCGCGACGTATGCGATCATCGGGGTAGGAATCTGGATGTGGACAGGCTTTGCCATGATTATCTTCTCTGCCGCCATCAAGGGAATTCCCGATGAGATTATCGATGCGGCGCGTGTGGATGGCGCCAATGCCTGGCAGATGTTCTGGCAGATCACCGTGCCGATGATCGCTTCGACCATCGCCGTGGTGGCCACGACGCTGATTATCACCGTCCTCAAAATCTTCGATCTGATCTACGTGATGACGAATGGGAACTACAATACCAACGTCATCGCGAATCAGATGTACAAGGAGCTATACATCAATCGTAATAATGGGCGGGCCAGCGCCATCGCTGTGGTCTTGCTCCTGGCCATCGTTCCGGTGATGTTAGTGAACATTCAACGTTTCCAAGAGCAGGAGGCGCAACGATGAAGAAGATGCATGATTTTTTGGCCGAATTTCCTCTCCATCTAGTCATTATCGTCATCACACTGATCTGGATTACACCCTCGGTAGGGGTCATCGTCAACTCATTGCGCCCCGCTCAGAGGATGCGGGCCAGCGGATGGTGGACGGTCTTCGTTAATCCGTTCGAATTTACCAAATGGACATTGGAGAATTACGAGACGGTGCTGGAGAGCCAGGGGTTGGCGATAGCTTTCCGCAATAGCCTTTTCATCGCGATTCCTGGGACCATCCTGCCGATCATTGTGGCTGCCGCTGCTGCGTATGCCTTCGCCTGGATGGAGTTCCCCGGTCGGCGCTTGCTCTTTTCAATCGTCGTGGGTATGTTGGTGGTGCCGTTGCAGATGACCTTTGTGCCCATCTACACGATCTTTACCAAATTAGACCTCAACGGCACCTTCCTGGCGATCTGGTTGGCCCATACGGGCTATGGCTTGCCCTTTGCGATCTATCTGCTCCGCAACTTCTTTGGCTCACTGCCCAGCGAGCTTTTCGAATCCGCCTTTTTGGATGGGGCCTCTTTCTTTACAGCGTTCCTGCGCCTCGCGCTGCCGCTGTCGGTGCCCTCGCTGGCATCCCTGGCCATCTTCCAATTTCTCTGGGTCTGGAACGACTTGTTGGTGGCATTGATCTACCTCGGAGGCACTCCGGAAGTCGCGCCTTTGACCGTGCGCGTCGCCAACCTGGTCAATTCACTGGGCGCTAACTGGTACCTGCTGCCGGCCGCCGCCGTTGTCTCGATGATCCTGCCGCTCATCGTCTTCTTCTCCCTGCAACGCTTCTTCGTCCGCGGCATCCTGGCCGGATCGGTGAAAGGCGCGGGATAGCTTTTATTCAACACCGATAATTTGGAGCACCTACTCCAAAACACACCCCCGGCCCCGAGGTTGTCCCTCGATGCCGGGGGTGTGCTGTATCGCGTGTCGTGATCTACTATTCCTCTCCCGCTTGCGCCTCCGACGGCTTCTGGAAAAGCGATTCTCTTTATTTTGTTTGTTCTCGTACATCATTTGTGATATGATGACCCAATCATAGCATCAGGAGGTAAGATGCGTTGCGTGTTCTGCGGCGGTGAAGTTGTCTCTAAAAATGTAACGTTCGTTTATGAGCACAATGAACAGTTGCTTGTGATCAAAAACGTTCCGGCGGAAGTCTGTACCCGATGCGGCGAGAAGACCTATTCCCCTGAGACCACGGATCAGATTATGGCGTTTGCGAAGCAGCACTTCAAACCGGTTAAACAAGTCGAGGTTCTATTCACCGGACACTTCTTAGCTCACGGATTAACACGGATTAACGCAGATATTTCTTTGATTTTTATATTGCAGGAAGTGCCATTCCGGGAATGTAAGGATTAAAATTCAGCCTTAAACTCGTCCAAATGGACGTGAGCGGTAAAACGCGCACCAAGATGGGGAATTTCTCCGTCGAAAGATCTAAAAAATCTGTGCGATCCGTGAAAATCCGTGAGCTGTTTTCAAAAAGTGTCCGGTAGCTAGGTCGAGGTTCCAGTATTCGATTACAGATACAAAGTAGCAGCAGCGGTTTAAAATTGTAAGCGCTCGCCTAAAAAACACCCCCGGTGTCGAGGGTCGCCCTCGACGCCGGGGGTGTGCTCTTTCTTGGATTATTCGGACAGAGCCTGCTCAAACTCCGTCAAATCCTGGGCCTGGACGGCGATTCTGAGTAATGTACGTAATTCGTCCGTATCGGTTGTATTCTCGATGACGGATTCAATCTGGCGGTAGCGAGTGACTGGAGGATTGAAACGCAGGGTGATAATTTCCAGGATGCTTTCTTGTTGGCCCTTAGTTTGTCCCTCCTGTATCCCCTCCTGTATCCCCTCCTGCATTCCCTCTTGAATCCACTCTTCGATAAAGGTTGCTTCGCGCATTTGTTCCACCTCCTCGCGGAAAAATCGCCAGAGAAACGCCCTGTCGAAGTGACGTGCGGCGATAGCGACCGCTAACGCCAGCAGTGTAGCGCGTTTCTTGGTGTCTGTTTCTTGCAAAATAAGTTCCCGTTCTTGCTGGAGGACACTCACATCTGGTTCCTGGGTAATCATCACCAGCAGCGGGGCTAATTCTGGATACTCGCCACGCCAAATCTCATCGGCAAAATCCCATAGCTGGATGACGGGGTAAGTGAAGCGGTTGACTACGTGCTCGCCCAATTGGACTTCATAAGCGTTTGGCGGCTTGGATTGACGGGGACGAAGGTAGAGGACGAGGGTGACGACGGGAAGGTCAAATTGTTCGGTCAGGGCGCCGTTGTAGCTGTGTAGTCGTTGGGGGAGGTCGATCTCGTGTTTGAGTTGGAATTCCACGTGCAGTAGATAAGGTTCCCCTTTGTGCGTAATGCGATGGACAAAATCGACGGATCGCATAGGCAAGGCCAGCTCGACGTTCTCTTCGGTACCCACCAGCCGAATCGAGAGATCTGGAAAAGCTAACCGCAAAAACACGTCGGCGTAATTGCGTGCGATGATCTTCAGCGTTTGATCAAAGATGTTGATGTTGGCCATATCTATTCCTATTGTATCATAACTCGTCACACTTTGCGCGATGCCCGTCCTCTATTCCTCTCCCGCTTGCGCCTCCGATGGCTTCTGGAAGAGCCACTCCCATTCCTGGTAGGTCTCCGGGTACGAGGCCAATTGCGCGCGCCCCTCCCCGATCCACTCGCGGAGGGCGTCGATGCTCTCGCGCTGGGAGATGGCCAACGGCACCAGCCGCTGAACGGCGGTGAGGATGTCCTCCGTGGTGAACTCGCGATGGTCGTTGAAGCCCAAGTACATTGCGTCGATGACCGCTTGCTCGATCTCCGCGCCGACGTAGCCCTCGGCGGCCTCGGCCAACTGGGTGATGTCGTAATCCTGCGGCATGCGATGGCGCTTGCGCAGGTGCACGGTGAAGATGGCCTCGCGCTCCTGAAGATTGGGCAGATCTAGAAAGAAGACCTCGTCGAAGCGCCCCTTGCGCAGCAGTTCCGGCGGAAGGCGGGTGACATCGTTGGCGGTGGCGACGACGAAGCACGGCGCGCGCTTCTCCTGCATCCACGTGAGGATGGTAGCGAAGACGCGCGTGCTCGCGCCACTGTCGGTCGTACCGTAGACCAGCGCCTTCTCCATCTCGTCGATCCACACCACGCACGGCGCGATAGTCTCGGCCAGATGCAGCGCGCGCCGCGTCCGCGCCTCCGATTCGCCCACCAGCCCGCCAAAGAGCGCGCCCACGTCCAAGCGCAACAGCGGCATCCGCCATAGGCCGCTGATCATCTTGGCGCTGAGACTCTTCCCGGTGCCGGGGATGCCCAGCAGCGCGATGCCCTTGGGCGCGGGCAGGCCGTAATCGCGCGCCTCCTGCGTGAATGCCCGCTCACGCAGGCGCAGCCACGCCTTGAGCGCGCCCAGCCCGCCCACATCATCGGGCGTCTCCGTGACGGCGAAGAACTCCAGCGCCTCGTTCTTGCGGATGATCTGCTTCTTCTCCTCGGTGACCAGATCGATGTCGCGCTCGTCTAAGATGCCATCGCGCACCACAGCCTTGGCGAAGACGCGCTGCGCTTGCGCGGCGGTGAGGCCCAGCGCCGCCTGGATCAGCTTCTCGCGGCCCAGGGAGGTGAGTTGCACGTTGACGCCCGCCGTGCGCGTCAGCGGGGCCAGCACAGCGTCCAACACCTCGGCGGTGGGCAGCGGCAGCTCCAAGATGACCGCCTCATCCTGCAACTCGGTGGGCAAATCGCCCGTTGGCATGATCACGATGAGCGCGTTGCGCGCCTGCTTGAACGCCTGCGCCAAGTTGCGGAGTTGGCGCTTGATGCGCGGATCGCGCCAGAACTCGTGGAAGTCCTTGAGCACCACGACGGTCTCATCAGGCGCCTCGGCGGCGCGGGTGAGCGCGGTGAGCGGATCGCGCGCCTCGGGGATCGCGCCCCGGCCCCCGCACAGGCGCTCATAGCCGGCGCCGACGTCCCAACTGAGGCAGGTGCGCCCCAATCGCTGGCAGGCGACGCGGATGCTTTCGATGGCGCGCATTTCTTCTGGCGTCTCCACGACGATGAGCGTGAATCGCGCGCGCAGGGTGATGTCCAGTTGTTTCTCGAATTGTTGTGTCATTGGGATGCTCCCTAGAATTTTTGTTGGTAGTTAGCTACGCAATGAGCCGCCGCGGATGCCTCACTACGAACGACGCTCGCTACTTCGCCAGCAGCATCACAGCGGAGCGCGCCGCGAGCTGATAGCAGCCCCGATCCACGCGCGGCGCTTCATCCGGCCAGCGAAAATCCTCCGGGCTGGCGCGCGCGGTGTCGATGATGCGATGCCAGGCGGTTCCGGCGGGCAGAGCGGGCAACTCGAACGCCAGCGGCTCCCAGTAGGCGTTGAGCATGATATGCAGGTGATCGTCATAGTGCGGATGGTTGAGTTCGAAGGCCAGGCTGTGCGAGTGCGCGCCCCAGTCCGGCGCGTCAAGCCGGACGCCGTGCCACGTAAAGTGCTGCGAATCGCGATCCGGCGCGGTCCAGAAGCGCTCCTCGCGGAAGACGGGCCGCTCTTGGGTGAAGGCGATGAGATTGCGCGTGAAGCGCAGGAGATCGGCGTGCTCATCTAACCCGCGCCAATCGAACCAACTGCTCTCGTTATCCTGACAATAGGCGTTGTTGTTGCCGCGCTGCGTGCGGCGGATTTCGTCGCCCATCAGGATCATCGGCGTGCCCTGCGAGACGAAGAGAATCGTCAAGAGGTTCTTGATCTGCCGGCGGCGCAGCGCCTGGATAGTAGGATCATCGGTAGAACCTTCCGCTCCACAGTTCCAACTATAATTCGCATCGGTCCCATCGCGATTGCCCTCCTGGTTGGCGCGATTGTGCTTGCAGTTATAACTGACCAGATCGTTGAGCGTGAAGCCATCGTGGCAGGTGACGAAGTTGATGCTGCGATTCGGCTCGCGATCCCGCTGCGGGTAGAGATCGGGGCTGCCCGTGATCCGCGCGGCCAATTTCTCCACCGTGTGCTCGTCGCCCTTGACGAAGCGGCGCGCGTCATCGCGGAACTGGCCGTTCCACTCGGCCCAGCGGTGGCCGATAAACGAGCCGACTTGATAGAGACCGGCAGCGTCCCACGCCTCCGCGATGATCTTCGTGCCGGCCAGCACCGGGTCGGATTCGATCTCCCACAGAATGGGCGGGCTTTTGAGCGGCTTGCCCCACTCATCCCGCGCCATCACGGAGGCCAGGTCGAAGCGGAAGCCATCGACGTGCATCGCCGAGACCCAGTAGCGCAGGCTGTCGATGATCATCCGCCGCACGATGGAGTGATTGGTGTTGAGCGTGTTGCCCGTCCCGCTGTAGTTGGCGTAGCAGGTGGGATCGCCGGGGTAGGGGATGTAGTAGGCGCGGTTCTCCAGCCCGCGAAAGCAGAGCGTCGGCCCGTGGTGATCGCCCTCGGCGGTGTGATTGAAGACCACATCCAAGATGACCTCGATGCCGGCCTGATGCAGCGCCTTGACCATATCGCGGAACTCATCGACGGGGCCTAACGGATCGGGGCGCGAGCTGTAGCCTTGATGCGGCGCGAAGAAGCCGATGGGGCTGTACCCCCAGTAGTTGGGCAGATCGCCCGGCGCGTCCTGCGGATCGAATTGCTGGACGGGCAGCAGTTCCACCGCCGTGATGCCCAGCGATTGAAGATAGGGGATCTTTTCGATGACGCCCGCGTAGGTCCCGCGCTTCTCCGGCGGCGCATCGGCGCTCGGATGCTGGGTGAAGCCGCGCACGTGCATCTCGTAGATCACGGTGCGGGCGTAGG
>JBKHCQ010000061.1:0-12363 GCA_046541755.1 Anaerolineales bacterium
CCCCAATAGCGCCTGCGCCACGCGGGCGCTACGCAAACCCAAACGATCTCCGCCGTGCTTTCTGTGCTTTCTTCGCTCTCTTCGATCTGGGCGAGCGCGCCGCCGATGATCTCCTCCCCGGCGACTAAGCTCAGCCCCGCCGCGTCCGGCGCCGATAGCCACGCAGCCAGCGTCTCGTGCTCGCTCTCATCCGCGAGGGCGGCCAGCGCTCCTGCATCTTCCGGTTCCGCCGGGCAGATGTGGGGCCGGGGCCGCTGCGCTTGCTCGCGGCGTCCCAGCAGCAGGCCCGCGATCACGGGCGCGAGCATCGCGCCCACCACCACCACGCCCGACGCCACAAAGTAGGGATCGCCGGAGCGGAGGAGGGGCAGCGCGGTCAGGCCGGCGTTGTAGGCAAAGTGCGCGACGATGGCCGTGGTCAGGTCAAAGTGGAGGAAGAAGAGGCCCTCCAAAAAGACGGCGGCCAGCGTCAGTTCGATGCCCCGCAGGTAAAGGGGATCGCGGATGTAGGAGAGATGCGCAAATCCCCACACGGCGCCGGGGATGAGCAGCGCGAGCGCGCGTCGAATGGAGCGCGGCCAGCGGGTAAAGGTGCGCAGGAGCCACAGCACGCTCGCGATGCCGACCAGGCGGAACATCAGTTCTTCCCATAGCGCGGGGAAGAGGCCGCTCTGCAGCGCGCCCAAGAAGGGCAGCGGCGTGGCGTAGGCGGTGGTGTAGTCGGGCGTCATCGGCGTCCAACTGCCGAAGAGGCGCGTCGCGATAAGATAAAAGATCACCAAATAGCCGGCCTGCATCGCGCCCAACATCAGCCCGCGCCAACTGGAATGGGCCAGCGTGCGCCAGCGATTCCCGCGTCGCGCCAAAATTCGATCCTGCCGGGGCCAGACCTGCTTGCTCAGCCAGTGGCCCCAGCACCACAGTCCGAAAACCGACATTCCGCCGATGATGGGCAGAAAAATGACCATCAGCGCTTGTCCCACCCAAAAAAGGGTGTAGCTGATGGTCGTGCTGTAACTGGCTTTGACGAGCGGCAGTTGATTCAGGCCGTTGAGCAGCATAATGAGGGCCAGCGCGCCGGCGGGATAGATGGCCGGCGTCAGGGCGCTGATGATGTTGCTATGGGTCATCTGGACGATGAGGACCGTGGTTATAAAGAAGAGAAGGAGGCCGAGCGTCAGGCTGATGCTGCTGATAAAGCTGGCAACGCTCTGCTGATTGGAAAAATCGCGCCGAAAGCTCTCCGGCGTCTTGAGCCAGTACTCATAATGGCCGATCTCGTCGCCCTGGATGATGACGGTCAAGCGCAATTCGCTTTCGCCCACATCCCAGGCGCGCAACTTCCATTCGAAGGTGTGATCCGTGCGCCCGCCCGGTCGATCCGTGCTGGCGGCGGTCACGTTCTCCCAATCCGCCAACGTCCAGCCGCGATCCTCCGTGAGATAGCGCTCGGCCTGCGCGCGGGCCGTGGCCTGATCTAAGCTGGCGCCCGGCGCGTCCTCCAGCAGCGTGTGGACGAACTCGACGACCTCGCCATCCGGCGCGATGTAGACGTCGAAGCCCTCTTTTTGGAGCGGCTTGAACCAGCGGGCGCGCCAGTACCAGAGCGGCAGATCGCGCCTTTGTAGGAGCCGATTGGTTTCCGCGACGCCCAACGCGCGCTGCAAATAGATCGATCCCCAACCGTTTTCCGTGAAGGTCAGGGCAAATTTATAGTCGCTCACGTCGTGGCCGCGATCCGCCACGTACCGTTCTGCCTCGGCGCGGATCTGGGCCCGCGAGCGATCCAGATCTATCGCCGCCGAGGGGAAGGCCTGATCGTAGAAGGCCAAGAAGAGCGCCAGGCAGAGGAGGCCCGCCGCTGTGATGATCCATGTCGTGCGGCGCGACGTGGTTTGTGTCGTCCCAGGGGTCGAGGTTGTCATCCTAGTCTCTTACCACCTGTTGATGTCTCCAATCATATCTTGGGTCGCCTCCAGGAGAGGGACGATTACTTAGGGATGCTATCTATTATACTACACTCTTTCATGCGCAAAAATCACCGCCTGCTGCTCATTTGCGCGAGATCAGCACGATGCTTGCCAAAATCAGCGCGATCCCGATCCAGCCGGCGACCGAGGGAATCTCGCGATAGAGCCGCGCGCCGATCAGGACGCCGGCGACCGGCTCCAGCAGGGCGACGATGCTCGCGGTCTGCGCGCGGATGCGCTTCAGCCCCTGGAAGAAGAGGAAGTAGGGGATGCCCAGGGCGACTGTGCCGAGCGCCAGCAGGTAGGGCCAGTTGGCGCGCACGGCTGACCAGGGCGCGCCGAATGCGAAGGGTAGCGCCGCCAGTGCCGCGATGCCCGTGCTCCACCATGATTGGGTCACGCCGCCGACGCGCCCGCCTATCTTGCGGCTGAAGAGCATTACGAAGGCGTAGGTGACGCCGCAGCCTATGGAGGTCGCCAGGCCGATCCGGCCCGCGCCGCGCAGGGAAAGATCGAGGCGGGCGGGATCGGCAATGAGCACCATGCCGGCGAGGGCCAGCGCCAGGCTCACCCACGTGAAGCGCGGGCGCGATTCGTGGAGCAGCCACGGCGCCAGCAGCGCCACGTAGACGGCGGAGGTGTTGTTGAGCAGGACGGCGGTCGCCGCCGTGGTGTGGCGCAGCGCCGTCATATAGAGCGTGGCGGTCGCGCCGACCGCCGCCCCCAACCCGATGAGGAGCGGGATCGTCGCGCGATAGCGGCGCGGATGCAGGGCCTCTGGATAGCGCGTCAGCAGCGCGGAGAAGAAGGCGAAGCCCGACAGCGCGCGAAAGAAAGCGATCTCCGGCCCCGAAAGCCCCGTAATCGCCCGATTGAAGATAATGCCGCTGCTGAATCCCAGCGCGCCTAACGCCACCAACGTCACGCCGAGCCAGCGCGATCTCTTGGATGTAGTCTCTGGCATGTAATCTCCTGGAAATGATGAATTTTGAATGATGAATTGCGAATTAAGAATGATAGCATCACCCCCCGAAAAGCGTATCACGGATGTTGGAAATAGCCAATGACGCGCCAATCCACGCTTTGTCTTTGGCGCCTGGACATTTATCGGTTGTGGGGCGCCGCCCACGTCGGGGCGAGTTGAATAACGCGGGAATGCAGGCGGTGGACGCCTACATGCTCCGCCTTATCCGGCAGATACAGGGGTCTGAGGCTTCTGGAGGATGTTGAGGGTGTAGCGGGGGCAATCCGCGAGGTCGGCAAACTACAGCTCCGAAGGGTTTTTAGGCATCAGCAAGATGATGGTCAACTTAGCTACTAAGACCGCTTCGGCGATTTGGGCGGGATAAGCCCGGGTTTCCGCCGCCATATCGTGGGGCGCGCCAAGTTCCGCCTCACGCCCAAACAATTTCGTCCCGGCGCGGAGCCGGCGTTGCTGTTCCCACGCGGTAAACGCGGGCAAGGTCGCGCCAGCGGTTCTGGAGTATCCGGCTTGATCTCACGCGGGGGGGCGGGGCGGCGCGGTGAAGATGGTATGCACCAATGCCAGGGCGTCCGGTGCGTAAAACGGCAGTTGGCCGGTCAGCCGGTGGTAGAGCGCGGCCCCCAGGAATACACGTCGGCGGCGGGGCCGGGCGCGCTGTGGCGACTGAGCGTCTTTGGCGCGGCATAGGCGAGGCGTTCCAGATCCAGGGTTTGCGTCTGCATCGGCGGGATGGGCGCCAAAAGCTGCACGCCGTGCGGCGTCAGGCGCACCGGGGCAATCGGGCCATAGGTCTCGCGCCCCGCGCGTGCAGCGCCTCGAGTTGGCGCGCGAGGCTGGCTACGGTTACGATAGGAGCGCTCAGAGGGGGGCGCGTTTCTGCTTGGGACTGATATTTATGCTCGTCCATGCGTGTTTCTTTATTGCCCCTTAACTTTACAGCATTTCCAGGATTTTGGTGTGTTCAAAATTATCCGCCAGCGCGGTCAGTTGTTGCGCCAGGGCGGGCGCGGTGGGCTGGATTTGCTCAATGAGCGCCAGCAGCCATTCCAGGTCGCCTTCAAGCACGGCTTGCCGCACGTCGGTTTGCCATTCGGGCGGTTGGCGGCGGAGGTCGGCGGCCAGGTCGGGCGTGGCGAATGGGGCGTGCGGGATAGTGGTCTCTGAATCGGCGTAGACGAAGCGCAGACCGAGACGGTGGCTCAACGCGGCGGAGATTTCCGCCTGTTGGAAGGGTTTGCGCACAAAATCATCGCAGCCTTCCGCCAGGATGCGGGAGCGTTCTTCGTCAAACGCACTGGCGGTCAACGCGACGATGACCGCCGTGGGCATCTCCCCAGCCTGGGCGTGGGCGCGAATCTGGCGCGTGGCCTCGTAGCCATCCATGACGGGCATCCGAATGTCCATCCAGATCAGATGCGGTCGCCACTGCTCCCACAGGCTCACCGCGACCTGGCCGTTGGCAGCCTCGCGCACCGCAATCACAGCCTCGCCCTCCGGCTGCCACGAACGCAGCAAATCCACCAGCAACTTGCGGCTGGCGGGGACGTCTTCGACGACCAAGAGCCGGTAGGGGCCGCCATCCGGCGCGGTCTGGCCGGGCGCCAGGCCGACAATCGCGTGGAGCGCGTCCGGCGACGACTTATCCGCGCGCTCCGGCACGGCCACCGGCAAGTCAAAGGTGAAGCAACTGCCCTGTCCCGCCGCGCTGCTGACGCGCAGTTCTCCACCCATCAGTCGCACGTACTGGCGGCTGATGGGCAGCCCCAGGCCGGTGCCTTCGCCCGATTGCCGCCCACTCTCCGTTTGCGCAAAGGCGTCAAAAATTGCGGCCTGTTCTTCCGGCGCGATACCGGCGCCGGTATCTTCCACGGCAAAGTGAAGCATGAGGTAAGGGGTGAGCGGTGAGGGGGGTGACATCTCACCCGTTACCCCTCTCTCTTTACCCATTACCCGTAAAGTGATGGTGCCCATGTGAGTAAATTTGACGGCGTTGCCCAACAGGTTGATAAGCACCTGGCGCAGTTTACCCTCGTCAGCGTGGATACGCTGGGGAACGACGGCGTCCAGTTCGCAGGTGAGGGTTAGGCCCTTCTGTTCGGCGCGCAACTGGAACATCTCGATCAGCCCTTGCAGCAGGTAGTGCAGATCGAAATCCTCGGTGTGCAATTCGATCCGCCCGGCCTCGATTTTGGAGATTTCCAGCACGTCGTTGATGAGCGCCAGCAGGTGTTCCCCGCTGCGGCTGACAATGCCCAGGTTCTGGCGCTGCTCGGCGGTCAAATTGGGGGCATTCGCCATCAGTTGGGTGAAGCCCAAGACGGCGTTGAGCGGCGTGCGCAGTTCGTGGCTCATATTCGCCAGGAAGATGCTCTTGGCTTGATCAGCATCCTCGGCAGTCTTCTTGGCCTGCTGCAATTGTGCTTCATATTCCTTACGCTTGGAAATATCCGTGTCAACGCTGATGAAACGTTGCGGTTTACCATCCGCTATCCATTCAATCACTTTACCGCGACTTAGAACCCATTTATACGTTCCGTCTTTGCAAAGAAGCCGATGTTCGTTCTGGAAAATGGCAATTTCGCCCGCAAAGTGGCGTTCCAAGCCCGCATAACATTGCGGTTTGTCGTCGGGATGCAAGCGCTTGTCCCATTCGTCGAACGAGTCTTCCACCTCATGCTCCGTGTAGCCCAATATGGCTTTCCATTGACGCGAGTAAAACACCCGGTTGGTGGTTACGTTCCAGTCCCAAACGCCATCGCCCGCGCCTTCCAAGGCAAACTGCCAACGCGCTTCGCTTTCTGAGATTGTTGCGATTTGCTCGTCAATTTGCCGCATATCTTTTTGGCTGAGCATATTAGCCATTAGACTTAACACGGTTATAAACAGATAAAACGCTAAAAAACTAATCCAACTTTCATTGGTGGAAAACGAAAAATAAATTGGAAACAAGGTAAGAAAAAGGAATTGCATTAAAGATATAACAATGGTCGCTGTTACCGGCAATAAAATACTAGACAAAATAACGGCAAGCACGGTGTAGGTCAAAGGTAAGACGTTGCCGTCTGGAATGGTTTGGTCAAACGCGAGTGCGCCCCATGGGCCGAGTATAGCGCAGAGCAGCGTCAAGATAGCGGCTATCCAATAATGATTGCGTCGACTGGCTACATAAGCAAGAACTAAAATGACAGTCAGCCCCCCGATGAGGGAAACGTAGGCTAATGTTCTTCCTGTGAAGTTTTGGTCGTTGCGAATGTTTGGCAGCATTAATGAAAGCAAGGTCACGCTCGTGAGCGCGATCAGCGTTAACAACAACCGTTCTAAAAACTTGGTTCGGCGTTGCTCGAAATTTACGAGGGTATTCGTTTGCTTGTTTGTCATTGTCTCCTCGTATAAACCACGAATCGCCTAATTTTCACGAATGCCTATAAGAAGTATCTTCTCGATAAACCGGGGAGAATTCCGAAGTCTGTACCCTCAAATATTGAGAAGATACTATAAGAATTGGTGCGGATTCGTGAGATTCGTGGCTAAAGTTTTCATCCAACTGCTGGTGAACCGCAGGTTACTGACGCCTCACTTCAGCAACTCCAAAATTTTCGTAGGTTCAAAATTATCCGCCAGCGTGGTCAGTTGTTGCGCCAGGGCGGGCGCGGTGGGCTGGATTTGCTCAATGAGCGCCAGCAGCCATTCCAGGTCGCCTTCAAGCACGGCTTGCCGCGCGTCGGTTTGCCATTTGGGCGGTTGGCGGCGGAGGTCGGCGGTCAGGTCGGGTGTGGCGGCGGCGGGCGTGTCATCGCCGACAAAGCACAGGCCGAGATGCTGGCGCAGCACGGCGCTGATTTCCGCCTGTTGGAAGGGTTTGCGCACAAAATCATCGCAGCCTTCCGTCAGGATGCGGGCGCGTTCTTTGTCAAACGCACTGGCGGTCAACGCGACGATGACCGACGTGGGCATCTCCGCAGCCTGGGCGTGGGCGCGAATCTGGCGCGTGGCCTTGTAGCCATCTATGACGGGCATCCGAATGTCCATCCAGATCAGATGCGGTCGCCACTGCTCCCACAGGCTCACCGCGACCTGGCCGTCGACAGCCTCGCGCACCGCAATCACAGCATATCGAGGAATAAACTAAGATCGGGTCTGTCGGCTCTCGGCATCCGCTAATTCCTCTAGGAGCTTGAGGTTGAGTTCGATTGGGCTTAGCTCGGGGTAACGACGTCGCAAGCGTCCTCGTTTTAATCCCACGGCCAACTCGCTCGCGTTCAGCATCAGTTGGATGTGCTCGCCAGGGGTAAGACGGGCTATCCGCCATATTGGCTCGATATCTCAAGGATCGAAGTGTAACGTCTCGGATATAGCACGTTCCTTACATTGCAGCCCCGGTAGCCCCGAGGGGTTTTGAGGAAACCCTTCGGGGCTGACACGGCTACTCCTCCACGCCGGCGGCCTCGAAGGCTGTGGCGACGATGGCCCGGGCCTCGGCCTGGATTTGTTTGAGGTGCTCCGGCCCTTTGAAGCTCTCGGCGTAGATTTTGTAGATGTCCTCGGTGCCGGAGGGGCGCGCGGCGAACCAGCCGTTTTCGATGACGACTTTCAGGCCGCCGATGGGGGCGTCGTTGCCGGGCGCGCGCGTCAGTTTGGCGACGATCTCCTCGCCGGCCAGCTCCTCCGCCGTGATCATCTCCGGGGAGAGTTGCTTGAGCGCGGCCTTCTGCGCGGGCGTGGCTGGGGAGTCGACGCGCTCGTAGACGGGGCGCCCGAATTTCTCGGCCAGTGCGTCGTAGTGCTCGCCGGGATCGCGCTCCGTCGTGGCGATGATCTCGGCGGCCAGGAGATCGAGGATGATGCCGTCCTTGTCCGTGGTCCAGACGAGGCCATCATGGCGCAAGAACGAGGCGCCGGCGCTCTCCTCCCCGCCGAAGCCTAACGATCCATCTTGCAGGCCGTCCACGAACCACTTGAAGCCCACGGGCACCTCGCACAGCTCGCGCCCGATGTCCCGCGCCACGCGGTCGATGATCGAGCTGGAGACCAGCGTTTTGCCCACGGCCACATCGTCGCCCCACTGCGGGCGGTTCTGGAAGAGATACCAGACCGCGACGGCCAAATAGTGGTTGGGGTTCATCAGGCCGGCGCCGGGCGTGACGATGCCGTGGCGATCGTAATCGGTGTCGTTGCCAAAGGCCACGTCGAAGCGCTTCTTGAGCTTGATCAGGCCGGCCATCGCGTAGGATGAGGAGCAATCCATGCGGATCTGGCCGTCGTGATCGACGGTCATAAAGGAGAAGCGTGGATCGACCTCGCGATTGACGACCTCCAGATCCAGCCCGTAGGTCTCGGCGATGGGATCCCAGTAGGCGACGCCGGCGCCGCCCATCGGATCGACGCCGATTTTGAGGCCCGCGCCCGCGATGGCCGCCATATTCACGACGTTCTTCAGATCCTCCACGTAGGGCGTGATGTAGTCATACTCGTGGGTGGTCGCGGCGCGGCGCGCCCGCTCGAAGGGCCAGCGCTTGACCGCGCGCAGGCCGTCGCGCAGAATCTCGTTCGCGCGGCGCTCGATCCAGCGCGTGGTCTCAGGATCGGCGGGGCCGCCCGTCGGTGGATTGTACTTGAATCCGCCATCCGCCGGCGGATTGTGCGAGGGCGTGATGACGACGCCATCCGCCAGCCCCGTTTTCCGCCCGCGATTGGCGGTGAGGATGGCGTGGGAGATGACGGGGGTGGGGGTGTAGCCGCCGCTGGCCTGGATCATCACATCCACGCCGTGGGCGGCGAAGACCTCGATGGCGGTGCGCAGCGCCGGCTCCGAGAGGGCGTGCGTGTCGATGCCGGCGTAGAGCGGCCCGGTGATCTTCTGGGCCGCGCGATATTCGCAGATCGCCTGGCAGATGGCCAGGACGTGCGGCTCGTTGAAGCTGTGCTCCAGCGACGATCCCCGGTGGCCGGAGGTGCCGAAGGAGACGCGCTGGGCGGGATCGTCGGGATCGGGTTGGAGGGTGTAGTAGGCGGAGACCAGCTTCGGCGTGTTGATGAGGATGTCTAACGGGGCGGGTTTTCCGGCTAATTTGTGTACGTTCATTAGGTTACCTCCCGAGTTTGGTGAAAAATTGCGAGTGATGAATAAAGAATTGCGAATAGGGTGTTACGTGACAATACCCTGCTATTCTTCATTCTAAATTCACAATTCTAAATTCACAATTCTAAATTCAAACTAAATTTCTGTTCCATCGGGGATGACGGCGCTCTTGGGGATGATGACCAGCCCCTCTTTGGCGACCCAGTCGGCGGTCTCTTTGTCGGGGCGGTTGGGGATGTGGCGGATGTGGACGTTGCGCCCGATACGCGCGTTTTTGTCGATGATGGCGCACTCGATGACGGAGCCGGCGCCGATGCCAACATCGGGGCGGCCCAGTTCACGATTCTTTTGCTTCTCCTCGTCGGTCTCGTAGTAGTCGGCGCCCATCAGCACCGAGGATTCGATCACGACATCGGGGCCGACGATGCCGCGCAGACCGATCACGGAGTGGGCGGCCTTCGAATCGTAGACCTGGCAGCCATCGCCCAATAGCACCTGGTTCAGCTCCGAGCCGTGCGACTCAGACGGCGGCAGGAAGCGCGCGTGGGTGTAGATCGGCCGGTGCGGCGCGTTGAGATCGAAGGGCCGGTCGGGCGAGGTCAGCGCCAGGTTCACCTCGTAGAAGCGGCGGATCGTCCCAATATCGGCCCAGAAGTCATCGAAGATGTAGCCCATCACCTTGCGCTCCGGCAGCGCCGCCGGGATGATCTCTTTGCCGAAGTCGTCGCCGGGCGTTTTTAATAGCTCGAAGAGCAGCTTGGTCGAAAAGACATAGATGCCCATCGAGGCCATGTAGGGCTTATCGCCGGGGATGCTCTCCAGGCCGGCGAGTTGATCGGGCGCGGGCTTCTCCGTGAAGCTGACGATCTCGCCATCTTCGGCGCGCTTGAGGATGCCCAGGGCCGGCGCCTCCTCGGCGCTGACGGGCTGCACGGCCAAGGTGATGTCCGCGTCGTTATCGACGTGGAATTGCAAATATTTGCTGTAATCCATGCGATAGAGGTGATCGCCGGCTAAAATAATCACGTACTCCGTGTTGGCGGCGCGGATCTCGACCAACTGCTGGCGCACGGCGTCGGCGGTGCCCTGATACCAGTGCATGTCCTCCAACGTCTGCTCGGCGGCCAAGATCTCCACCCAGCCCTCGGTGAACTTATCGCGGTGATAGGTGCGGAAGATGTGGCGATGGAGCGAGGCGGATTTGAACTGCGTCAGGATGTCGATCTTGTCGATGCCGGAGTGGAGGCAGTTGCTGATGGGAATATCGATGAGGCGATATTTGCCCGCCAGCGGCACCGCCGGCTTCGCGCGCTTCTTCGTCAGGGGGTAGAGGCGACTGCCTCGCCCGCCGCCTAAAATCAGGGCTAAGACATCTTGCATCATTACCATGTGGGTGTCTCCTTATCTGGCTATTGAGTAAATGAGGGTTGCTCTGCCCTTATTATACAGATGTGGGGGCGTTTGGCGAATCGTTTTCGGGCGATTGACCACCTATATGCAATGCAAAAGGCCAGACACCTAAGCGCCTGGCCTTGGATTTGAGCCTATCGCGATGGCGATGTGAGCTTATCGCACGCCTAACAGCAGCTCGTTGGTGAGCTGATCCAACTTCTCGTAGCCCAGGCCGCGCGCGGCGATGGCCGCGCGGTCGAAGGTGTGGGCCTTCAGGGCGGTGGCGGCCTCCGCGCTGTAGGGCGTGAGGTAGCGGCTGGCGTCGCTCCGGTCGGCGTTGATCTCCGCCAGCAGCGCCTGGATTTCATCATCGGCGTTGAACCGCGCCGCTTTTTCCTTGAGGATCAGGTAGGTGCGCATGCAGCCGCGCGCGAAGTCCTTCACACCCTCGTAATCCTCGGTGCGCATCGCGTGCGCGTCGAAGTGGCGCATGCCCTCGTAGCTCACGTCCTCCAAGAATTTGACTAAGAAGAAGGCTTGCTTGAGATTCTGCATCCCAAAGCGCCAGTCCTGATCGAAGCGGGCGTAGTTCTGATCGTTGAGATCGATATGGAAGAGCTTGCCCGCGTCCCAGGCTTGGGCCACCGCGTGCAGGAAATTCAGCCCCGCCATGTGCTCGTGGGCCACCTCCGGATTGACGCCCACCATCTCCGGGTGTTCCAAGGTCTCGATGAAGCCGAGATAGGCGCCCGTGGTGGGGAAGTAGATGTCGCCGCGCGGCTCGTTGGGCTTGGCCTCCAGCGCGAACTTGAGCTTGCTGCCATCGGCCGCGGCGTAGCCCTGGTCGAGTGCGTACTCGGTCAGATAGTTGAGCGCGTCGCGGAAGCGTTGGATGCCTGCCAGCGGATCTTTGGCAGCGTCGGTCTCGATGCCCTCGCGCCCACCCCAGAAGACGTAGACCTCGGCGCCTAGAGAGACGCCCAGATCGATGGCGCGCATGGTTTTCTGGAGCGCGTAAGCGCGCACTTGGGGATCGTTGGCGGTGAAGGCGCCATCCTTGAAGATGGGATCGTAGAAGAGATTGGTCGTGGCCATGGGGACTTTAAGGCCGGTGTCATCTAAGGCCGTGCGGAACTCTTTGATGATCGCGTCGCGCTCGGCCGGCGTCGCATCGATGGGGATCAGGTCGTTATCGTGGAAGTTGACGCCGTAGGCCCCGACGTCGGCCAGCAGATAGACGAGATCGGCGGGGGAGAAGGTCTCGCGCACATCCGCGCCGAAGGGATCGCCACCCGTGTTGCCCACCGTCCACAGGCCGAAGGTGAACTTATGTTTGGGTTGGGGTTCGTATTGTGTCATGGTATTCTCCTTGAGATATTTGCTTGATGGATGACCGTCTATGGATTCAATAGATAGCATGGCCTAGGTCCATTCTATCCGTTGCTCGTATGCATGGCTCTTCAGGAATTCGCCGGGTGTAGGGGCGTATCCGGCAAAATCCAAAAGACCCGTTGCGTTTTCAGTCTACATCAGTGATTGTATCAGCGAGACCCAGATTCGCCAAGTCGCAGGTGAGGGGGGGACGGTTGATCGTCAGAAAAGGCAGCTTACACCGCCCACGCCTGCGGATAAATCGCAGGCTAAAAGCTGAAGTCGGCTCAAGACCGACTGAAAGAACCCACGTAGAAATGGAGTCAACTTCAGTTGACTTGCGCTTAGTAGCCGGGGATTTCAATCCTCGGCGAGATGCGCGGCGGGATACTTTCCGAGTAATCGTTTAGTCTTGTGAGGTGCAACGCACTTTTCGGCTTATCACTAGGCACATCCTGCATGAGGCGTGGGTTTCCTTCTGTTTAAGTGCGTTGCACCTTACTCTGCTCATGTAACTAAACTGATACCTTTCCGACAATCGGCCGTCGCTTCCAGTGAGGGGGCAA
>JBKHCQ010000062.1:0-12339 GCA_046541755.1 Anaerolineales bacterium
GCCGTGCTTTTATGATATAATTTAATTAACCGGGCTATCCCGCTCCATCCAAAAGGTTCACCATTTTTAATCAAAAAAGCAATGCGATAACCTACTAAACTAAAAGGAAGAAAGGACATACCTATGTCGTCGATGATTGAGAACTTACCCAAAACGGGACATCTTGAAATCGATATCAAAGTTACAGCCGATGTCAATATCTCGGCGTATGCTGCGCGAAAAAAAGTGGATGACTTTATTCTCAGCAATGTCAGCTATATGATGCACGCGGGCGAAGCACAGTTCATTATCGATGACCGCATCCGCTGGCGCGTGCCGGTCATTTTATCGCTGACAACACGCGGAGATGTGGGCGAGGTTGGGGGGATTGATGTGGATGTGGAAACAGGACAAATGTATATCACACCTCACCTGATAAGGGAGATTTGCGAACGTGCCGAAAGTCTTATTGGACGTACCGCTAAAGCTGCAAAAGAATGATGGGGATTGTTTAGCCGCTAGTGCAGCTATGGCATTGGCTTACTTGAATCAGGCGATTAGATACAATCGTTTGCTCGACCTCTTAGACATCAAGTTTTATGGCGCACCTGCTAGTAACATTCTTCGACTCGCAACCTTAGGTCTTGATGTTACCTACAGCAAGACAAGCACGAGGGGTTTGAAAATACTTTTACATCAACAGCATCCCATCATCGTATTTCTGCGCACCAGTGAATTGCCGTACTGGTCTTATGCTACCAATCACGCTTTAGTGGTTGTAGGCTATGATGTGCGGCACATATATGTCAATGACCCCGTCTTTGAAAAAGCTCCCCTCAAAGTGTCTCAGGGTGATTTTGAGTTAGCGTGGCTTGAACGTGACTATGCCTATGCTGTCATCGCCCGGTCGTGATACGGTTTCCGGCCGCTGGGAGCGACGGCTGATCGTCGGCAAGCATCCCGCCGCACCCCGCACCGAGGATTGAAATCCCCGGCTACTAAGCGCGAGTCAACTGAAGTTGACTCGATTGCCACGTGGATTTTTGTCTTTTAGTCGGCCTTCAGCCGACTTCCGCTTTTAGCCTGCGATTCATCCGCAGGCGCAGGCGACGCGAGTTCATCTTTTCCGACGATCAAGCGTTACACCCCCGGCTGCCACTTACATAGCCAACTCCAGCAGCGTAAATCCGGCCCAATAGAACGGATGACGATACTTCACCAGCGCGTTGGTCTGAGCCGATTGTAGCGCCGAAGCGACCGAGTGCCCCTCTTGCAGCGCGGTGTAGAAATGCGCCATCAAATCGGCCGTCGAGGCATCATCCACGGCCCACAAACTGACCACCAGGCGCTGCGCCCCGGCCCGCCAAAATCCCCGCGCCAATCCCAAGAGATCGCTGCCCCAACTCATGTGCATGCCGGTCTCGCACGCGCTCAACGTCACCAACTCGACATTAGGCATTCGCCAGGCCTCCAAGTCGTTCGCCGTCAAGGCCCCATCGGTCAAGTGCAGCGCCGAAAAGAGCGGCGCATCCTGGCGGAAAACGCCGTGCGTCGCCAAATGCAGCAGCGTGCATTCGCCTGCCGCCTCCCGAAGCCGCGAGATTGTGCTGGCCTCTTCCAACAAGACGGTGGCACCATCCCACAGTGCGGCGACCGTCTCGGCCTCATGCAGCGCTTGGTTCAAGCGGCCTTCATCTGAGTACCCCACCACGACAGGACGTTTTGCCACCGGCGCGGTTGTTCGGTGGGGCGCAGGTTCAGACGCGAGCAGCCCCGGCACATTCACGACTGTCAATTGTTCGATAAGATACGCTTGTCCATCGTGTAACGCAGCAAAGGGCGCCTCCCATAATTCCCCGTGTGGGACGATCCACACCGAGGTGTGGCCCTCTAAATGCGCGCTCACCGGCTCGATGAGATAGCGGTACAGCCCGCGCAAGATGTCGTGTGCCTCGTTGGCCAGTCCGACCCCCAGGGTAGCTTGCTGGTCTAGTAAGGCCACGTGTACACTCTCCAAATTAAAGCGCCATTGGTTGATGAGGCGGGTGATGATGTGTGGCGGGGCGATATCTTCGATGACGTGTGTCTGATGGCGGTCGACCACAAAGACCGCGATGGTGTCTTGCATCCAGACATAGTCCAGCAGGATTACCCCGTTCGGGATGTGCACCTGGATTTCCGAAAGCGAGGGTATCGGGAGCGCCGGTGAGTTGGGAGGGTGTACTCGCCGTACTTCCCCAATCTGTCGCTCGACGGCCTTCAAATCAGCCCACTGAGCTTGCGCGCTCCCGCGCTGCTGATCCGGAGTGGGTTCGCCATGCCCCTCAGCGTTCTGCTCTTTCGACTCCAAGCGTGTGAGGCGCTGATAGAGCCAGTGCCACCGATCTCGCAGTGAGTATAGGGTGTCGGTCTCCTCGGTCGGCGGCGCGGCTAAAAATGTCCGCCATACCCCCGTCTTGGCCCGCTGCGCGAGATCGAACGCCGTGTCCTCCGCCTGGAGCGCCAGGGCCGCCGCGATGGCGCGACGATACACATCCAACTTATCCGCCAGGAAACCGGCCTGCAACTCGGTTAATCCCAGGCTCGCTTCGACTTTCTCCAGACACGCGATGGCTTGGCGATAGCGATCAAAGGCCTGCTGCATCTGCCCTCGCACTTCGGCCACGCACCCTAACCCGCGATACGCATGCCAACTCAGCGCGGGGAAATCGCGCGTGGTTTCCAAGGCCTGTGCATAGTGGGCCGCGCTCGCTTCGATGTGTTCCGCTTGCTTCGTCTCCAACAACGTGTCGGCCAATGCCAATTGTGCCTGGGCGGTTAACAGGGGCAAAGGCTGATGCGTTAAACGCTGCACGGTATCTTCGGCGACCGCCAAGGCCTCAGATGTTTCCCCCATCTCGCGCAGGCATACTACGCGCTCCAAATCTATCTTGGCGATTTCGCTCTCTACCCCGTGCGTGACAAAGAACGCGCGGGCTGCCATTAAAGTGGGGAGCGCCTCGCTGTAGTGGCCCTGTTTGCGCGCCGCGACGGCCCAATTGGCGGCCGCCAGGGCCACATAGCGGGGCATCTGTTGCTTCTCCAGCATTTCCTGCGCCCGCGCGGCGGTCTCCAAGGCTTCGGGCAACAGATTGAGAGCCAGGTAATCGTAGGTCATATAAAGCGCGGTCACCGCCACATCGGTCTGATCCTCCAGCGCAGCGAAGTCGGCCCGTGCTTCGCGATAGAGGGCCAGCGCCCGGCGATGATGGCCCTGCCGTGATTGCAAGGTCGCCAGATTGAGCGTCGCGCGGGCGGCCGGCAAGCGTTTGTCCAGGGCGGTCAGCTTCTCTCGCGCGCGACGGAGCAACGTCGCGGCCTCATCAAAGCGATCTACCAGGCCCAAGATGCGCGCGCGGTTGATGTCCATGCGGGCGACCTGCACCTGGTTATCCAAGGCCGAGAAAGTTGCTCGCCCTCGCTCATACGCCGCCAGCGCGGTCTCATAGCGGCCCAGCAAGCGATTCAGACTGCCGACGTTCATCTCCAAGGTGGCCATATAGCGGCTCTCCGCCCAGGGCTGCAAGGTCTCGCGCGCCGTTTCGGCCAGGGACAACGCCGCCTCGTAGCGCCCCAGGTTCTTGAGGGCTTCGATCATGTTGGTTTGCAGACGCGCGATCTCCAATCGATACCGCTCGCGGTCTTGGGCCTGGTAGCCATTGCAGGCCTGCTCGTAATCTGCATAAGCATGTTGATATTCTCCCATGCACAACCAGGCGTTGCCGCGCGCCCAATGGGCCTCAGCAGCCCCTAACGGTAGATCAGCTAACGAAGCTGCCAACAGAGCAGCCTCGGCAATCTCCAGCGCGCTTCGGGGATGTTCTAACGCCAGGGAATCGGAGCGCGCTTTGAACGCCTCAAAATGCTCCAGCGTCAAGGTATCGGCTTGCGTTTGTAGCCAGGCTCGCTGGCGTTCCGTATTAGGTAACGCCAACAGACGATCTAAAAAATCTTGGGGATTCATCGTATATGTACTCCACGTATCATGATAGTTTGCTCATGCCATTCTAATGCCATATCGTAGGTTCCCGCCATCAGCTCTTCAAACGCAAAGGTATGATCAGCAGCGACCACAGTTTCCCGCGTCTCTTCACCCTGCATCAGCCAGACCTTGATCCCTTCGATTTTCGTAGCTGCCGAAGCAGATTTAAGGCGCGGCTCCAATCGCCCCAGCAGCATCCAACGTCCGTGGCGATAGCCGGGCTGTTGGCTCAGATGAATATTTAGCGCCTCGGTGCGAAAGCGTTGCGGGGGATGTCCCGCGCCTCGCAGGCCGGCGGTTCGCCATTGTGGCGTGGGAACGACCTGGGCCTCGATGAGGTCTTTTGCCCGGCGCAATCGCTCCCGTAACGAGGTCGGTGCTTCAACTGCGGCCAGCTCAGTTAGCTCGCGCTGACAGTGTGGACACTGTCGGACATGTTGGGCCACGACCAATTTTTCTTCGTCGGACAGCGCATTGAGTTGATATAAACCCAACACTTCCGGCGCCGGGCAACTATGGCGATAGAGATGACTTTGTAACAAAGCCGCCATCTTTTTCTCTTTATCCTGTTCCGTTTTCGTCATGTCACATCCTCCTTTCATGAGGTACCTGTACTCTATCCTGTATAACGAGGATCAGATACTTTTTCCGAGATGACTTTCTCCATCCAGCTCTTCACTCCCCATACCTCTTACGCAAAACTGGGTCATTGGCCAAGCGGCGAATGACCCGCTCTTTGATCCGGCTCACGCGCTTGGGCGCGGGGAACTTTTCTGGGTACCGCGCGGCGATGTCTCGCGGCGGCAGGCCCAGTTCAAAGCTCAAGAAGATGACCAAGCGCTCTTCCTCATCTCGCAGGCGATCATACACGTCCTCGACAAATTGCTGGCGTACGATATCGTCAATGATGTATGAAGAGGAGGGAGGCTGATGACGCTCTCCTTCTATATCTATCCAGGCCGCGAATGCATTCTGTACCCGTTCTTCCGCGCGTGCTCGGTCGATGAGCACGGATTTAACACAGCGTTTGAGAAAACTCATCAGGGCGCCGATATTTGCAAAGCGCGGGAACCTTTCCGGCGTTACGCTGTGGATAAACTTCTCCCAAGCCTTCTGTGCGATATCCTCGGCGGCTGCTTGATGTCCGCTGGCCCAGCGCAGCAGTTGCGCGTGATACTGCTCGTGGACGGCCCGCCAGGCCCGTTGAGATTGATGGACAATCGCCAATCGGAACAGCTCCCGACAAGCACTCGTCGAGTTATCTTGCCCCAATCGGAACCGACTTTCCTCTGTGCGACATTGATGGGCTAACGTTTCTATATCTTCAGTCATTCTCCTGGCCTCCTTAGGTAGTTCCAGGATTTAAAACCTCCCAAACCTGACGTCCTTTCCTCGGAAAATCACTTGTTGTTGGGAGATTTATTTTCTTGGAACGGCCTTATCGTTTCGCGAAATGAAATATCAGAGTTTCTGGCTCTTGACAAAACGAGAAAAACAATGGGGTTGATAAGAGGATTTTATACGAGGATAGATATAAAAGGAAGCGAGGCCGCTTTTCCCTGGGGGGAAGGCGGCCTTTTTGTGTGTTTAGACGATGATGAAATCGCAATGATTTTTTGCGATTGGGAAGGATTAGGCTATACTTAAGGCGGTGCAGCAGGTCTTCCGTAATCGTCTGGGATCTTCAGGAATTCGCCGGATGCAATCATACCATCCCCACCCACAACCCAGTAACGACGCGAAAAAGGTCTGTAATCCTCACAAACACGCAATTCTTGGCTACTTTTAGGGATATAGAGGGGTTTGCCCGGCAAAATCCAAAAGACCCATCGTCTGAATAGCAGAAAATACCCCCTCATTAGAGACAGAAGGAGCGCAACTGTGACCCGAGAACTTCAGCCCGGCGATTGGATCAGCGGCCCTTTTTGGGATGGCGCGGTGAAGGTTGTGACGTGGGAGGCGCATCCCGACTATGATGTGGCGACGGTGACATCTGACGGGGGCGACGCGACGCGCACCTACATCCTCACGCCGGACGACAAGGCCGAACTCACCCGCACCACGCCCGCCGATGTCACAAGCTGCACCTTCGACGGCCATCCTGAGCACTTCCGGCTGGGGATGCAAGCGCACCGCCTGCGCCTGGCCCACGCCATCGATCCCTACGCGGGCCTCAACGCCAGCCGCATCGATCCCCTGCCCCACCAGTTCGAGGCGGTCTACGAGCGCCTGCTGGCGCGCCCCGTGGTGCGGGCACTGTTGGCCCACGACGCCGGCGCGGGCAAGACCATCATGGCCGGGCTGCTCCTCAAGGAATTGCAGCGCCGCCAGGGCGTGAGGCGGGTGTTGGTCATCGCCCCGGCGGGCCTGACCATCCAATGGCGGCGGGAGATGTTGACCAAGTTCGGACTGCACTTCGACCTCGTGGATCGCGCGTACATCGATGCGACCGGCAGCGACGCGCTCCTGGTCTGGCGGGAGACCGATCACGCCATCGCCTCGCTGGCTTTCACGCGGCAGGATCAACTGCGCCAGGCCCTCGAGAGCGTGACGTGGGATCTGGTCATCGTGGATGAGGCGCACAAGATGGCCGCCTATCGCCGCCCGAACGGGACCGTGCGCAAGACCAAGGCCTACGAATTGGGCGAGGTGTTGGCCCGGCACAGCACGCACTTCCTGCTGATGACGGCCACGCCGCACAAGGGCGATCCCGAAAACTACCGCCTCCTGGTCAGCCTGTTGGATCCCCGCCAGGATGCGTGGCTGGCGCGCATCGCGGGCCAGAATCCCATGGTGCTGCGCCGCACCAAGGAGGAGATGCGCAAGCCCAACGGCGAGCCGCTCTACCCGGAGCGCATCGTCGAGCCGCGCTACTATCACATCTCCCCGGAGGAGGGCGACTTGCTGGAGCAGGTGCGCGCGTTCATCCGCCGCCACTATGCGCGCGCCAAATCCGTGGGACGCCAGGGGGCGGCGTTTGCGCTGCTGACGTTGGAGCGCCGCATAGCCTCAAGCCCGTATGCGCTGCACAAATCGCTGCTGCGTCTGCGGGAAAAGCTCACGACTCGACTAGCGGAGAGCGCCCGGCGTGTTCCCTCTCAACGTGATTCTCAGCGTAATTCTCAGCGGGATAATGAAGACTGGAAAGCCTGGGAGGAGTTGAGCGAGCAGGAGCGCTGGCAGCGCGAGGCCGCCGCCGAGGACGAGGCCGCCGCTGTGATGCGCCGCGCGCACCTGCGCGCCGAACTGCGTCGCCTGGAAAAGTTGATCGCGCGGGCCGAAGCGCTGACCGATCAGGCGGCGCAGGCCAAACTCCAATCGCTGCGCGCGGCGTGCACGATCTGGGTGCGCGAGCACGGCGAGCAGTTGATCATCTTCACCGAGTTCAAGGACACGCTGGATTATCTGCTGGCGCGCCTGGCGGATTGGGGCTACACCACCACCCAGATCCACGGCGATATGGCGCTGACCGAGCGCCGGCAGGCGGAGCGCGATTTCTGGAACGCCAAGGCGCAAATCTTGGTCGCCACCGAGGCCGCCGGCGAGGGCATCAATTTGCAGTGTTGCAGCGTGATGATCAACTACGACATCCCCTGGAACCCCTGCCGCCTGGAGCAGCGCATGGGGCGCATTCATCGCTACGGGCAGCAGGCGGATGAGGTGCATATCTTCAACCTGATCGCCAAGAACACGATGGAGGGCGAGGTGCAGGCCGCGCTCCTGAAGAAGATGCAGCGCATGCGCGAGGATTTGGGCAACAAGGTCTTCGATGTGGTGGGACAGGTATTGTGGGCCGATGATGACCTGCGCGGCATCCTGGAGCGGATCGCGCTGGGCGAGCCGGAGGCGGTGGACGCGGCGCGCGGCGTGATCGAGCGGGCCGGGGCGCGGGCGCGGGCGGCCAAGCAGGCCGAGGATCAGGCGGTCGCGACGGCGGCCCCGCTAGATGTAGCGGCCTTCCGCCAGAAGCAGACAACCTTCGCCGCGCACCGGCTCAGCCCGGAAGAAGCGGAGACGTTCTTCCGCCGGGCCGTGCCCTTTGTGGGCGGGACGTTGACGACGACGCAGGTGTCGACGGAGCAGGGCAGCGTCCCCGCCTTCGAGGTGACGCTCCCGCCGGACTGGAAGATGTCGGAGGTGAGCGGGCGCCGTCTCTCCTTCTGGGCGGCGGCGTGCAGCGAGGACGAGACAGAGGCGGATGCGGTGCTCTTCATCGCGCCGGGCCACCCGCTCTTCGAGGCGCTGGTGGCGGCCGTGATCGACCGCACCGCGCCGATCCTGGCGCGCGGCGCGACCTTTTTGGATATGCAGCCCGCCACCGCGTCGCCGTACCTGATTTGGTTTGTGCGCGCCCAGCTTTGGGATGGCCTGGAGCGCCCCGCCGGGGATCTGCTGACGGCGGTGGCCCATCGCGCCGACCGCGAGGAGGTGGCCGTGCGTCCGACGGAGGTGTTGGCGGCCTTCGACCCCGGCGACGAGGGCGCCGAGATCGATGCGACGGCGCTGCGTCAGGGGCAGGCGATGTTGGCCGCGCAAGATGAGATTGTGGAGGCCGGCGTGCGCTTGAGCTTCCTGCCGGCGTTGGCGGATCGGCGCGCCGAGCGGACCGAAGCCGTGGCCCGCGAGCGGGACGCGCTGGCGGAGGGGCTGGACGCGCTGATCGAGCAACTTTCGCAGGAAGCGATGCAGGCTTATACTGAGGGGGAGTGGGACGCGGGCGTGGAGCTTACGGCCCAGAAGGACGCGGCGCGGGATCGCAAGGCGCGCTTGATGGCGGAGTTACAGCGGGCCGCGCATCTCCTGCTGACCGAGCCGGAGGCGCTGAGCGTGGCGCTGGTGCTGCCTGCCCCGCTGGAGGTGGAGATCACGGATGAGACGGGCACGCAGACCGTCGCTATGCGCCGCGATGACGACGTGGAGGCGGCGGCGATGGAGGCCGTGATGCGACATGAGCGCGTGCAGGGCCGCTACCCTAAAGATGTGAGCGTGGGCAACTCGTGGGATATCGAATCCTACGACGCGCAGGGCAACCTGCTGCGCTATATTGAGGTGAAAGGGCGCGGGCCGGCGCAGGCCGCCATCGTCTCCTTGACCGCGCCGGAGTGGGAGGCCGCGCGCCGCCACGGCGACCGACACTGGCTCTACGTCGTGCGCCTAGGCGATGCGCAGTTCTGGCAGATTCAAAACCCGTATGCGAAATTGGAGCCACGGGAGTTGACGCGCTGGCTGGTGAAATTGCAGGATGTGGCCGCGTTGGGGGAAAGCGTGACGTGGGAGGGATAAACGCGGGGTGTGAACTAGGGCTACGCATGTACATCCCCCTAGTGCAAATCAAGATTTTGAATAGCAATCATTCTAAGGAGATGACAGATGAAAGTTGAACGCCTTGAACTTGAAGATTTCACAGCTTTTGAAGATGTCCAGTTTGAATTCTGCCCCGGCATTAACGTCTTTATCGGGGCTAATTCTACCGGTAAAACGCACGTAATGAAAGCCATCTATACTTTGCTCAAGGTTTGCGAACAAGTTCACCTCAAAGAGATCTCGTCAAAAGAAAAGATTGAGGAGATGGTCCAAGAAAAGTTACAAGGTGTTTTTAAGCCAGATAGCCTTGGTCGATTGGTCCGGCGTGGTAAAGGGCGGCATAGCGGCGAAATACATCTTGTTTATGCGGGCCTCAGTTTGAAAATGAACTTGACTACGCAAAGCAATGTCCATCTAGAATACGATAAATTGCTTCGACCGGAGTCATCCGTTTATTTGCCCGCGCGCGAGTTTTTATCCATAAACGAGGGTTTTATCGCGGCCTATTTAAAGCGTGAAACGGCTTTTGATGAAACCTTCTTTGATCTCAGTGTCGCACTGAACAGTCAGCCATTAAGCGCTGGACGTAGAGAGACCGAGATCAAAGATTTGGTTGAACCTTTGGAGAAAGTCATCGGGGGTAAGGTAACTCAAAAACAGGGGCGTTTCTATGTGAGGCTGTCGGAGGGCAATTTGGAGGCGCCCCTCGTTTCGGAAGGGTATCTCAAGTTAGGTGGGTTGATCTATCTAATCAATAATGGCTCTCTGACCCAGAACGGCGTTTTGTTCTGGGACGAACCGGAGGCTAATTTGAATCCCAAAGCGGTGTCGGTGGTGGTCAAGGTTTTGCGCACGCTGGCCGCTTCTGGCGTCCAGATTTTTATCGCTACTCACGATTATCTCCTTAGTCAGAAGCTCTCGCTGTTGGTCGAATATCCATCGGATACTGATGCAGCCGTTAAGTTCTTCTCGCTGTTCAAGCCTAACCGGCGCAAGGGGGTGCAAGTCGAAGCGGGGGACACGTTGGTCGATATAGAACACAATCCCATTCTGGAAGAGTTCGCCGCGCATTACGACCAGGAGTTAGAGCTTTTCCGGAAAGCTAGTTCTGAAGACATGGATGAGGCGTAGCGATGACAAAATTTATAGCTCAAGAAAGTCGATTGGAATTCGAATTCCATGACGACTGGCAAGTTTTTCAATTTGACGAGCATCGTGATTATCGCAAACATATTCAGAAACAGGTGCAGGGTACGGCAGCCATTGATTTTTTGGGCATCCACGGTGGCAACTTATACCTGGTTGAGGTTAAAAACTTCCACAGGTATCGCATACAAAACCAACCTCGCTTGTTAAACCAATACTTGCATCAAGAAGTAGGTCAAAAAGCACGTGATTCTGTTGCTTGCATTGTTGGAGCATACCGCAACTCGAGTGAACCTGAATTCTGGCGACCGTTTCTCCAAACATTGTGCAATTCCCGCAAGCTCGTCAAGGTCGTCTTGTGGCTGGAATACGATTTGCCGCGTGATTTCCGAAAACGGCAACTGGTTCGAGCTAGTGTAAAAACGCAGGAGTTCAAAAAGAAGCTCAAGTGGTTGACTACACAAGTTATCGTTTGTAATCTTAGTGAAAGCGCATTGCCTGATGTTATCGTGCGCAATTTACCCGATCCCCCAAATGCCTCCACAAGATAAACCTATGACCAACCGCTACATTGAAGACGTGCTCCCCTTGGGAGACCTCAACCAATACGCCCAGAAGGGCGGCGGGATCGGGTCGCTGAATGCGATGCACCCATACTTCGCGCGGCGGCCGCTGACGGCCTCGCGGGCGATGACGCTGGCCGCGTTGGTCGATGCGCCGGCGTCCGAGGCCGAGCGGGAGGCGTTGGAAAAGCTCATCGTCGAATTGAGCAGCGAGGAATGGCCCGAGATGCCACAGTTGCTCCGTCGCGCCCACGCGTTGATCGGTCAGGCGCACGAGGGCCGCGCCCCGCGCGTCCTGGACCCTTTCGCCGGCGGCGGCTCGATGCCGCTGGAGGCGCTCCGGTTGGGCTGCGAGGCCACGGCGCTCGACCTCAACCCCGTCGCCTACCTGGCGCTGATCGCGTCGTTAGTCTATCCGCAGCAGTTCGGAAAGCGAATGAGCGAGTCGGCGAATCAGCGAAGCCGCGAGGCGCTATATATGGAAGGTAGTGAGGCTGAAAAAGAGGATACGCAATACGAAATACGCAATACGTCGCCCGCAACCAGTGACACGCTGCCGGGCCTGGAATCGCCCGCTCACGCGCCCTCTGATCTGGCCGACGACATCCGCTATTGGGCGGAGTATGTGATGCTCCAGGCGGAGGCCAAGATCGGCGCGTGTTACCCGCAGGAAGAGGGCGACGCGACGCCCGTGGCCTATCTCTGGGCCAAGACGATCATCTGCCCGCACTGCGGCGGCGAGGTGCCGTTGATCAAGCGGCGCTGGCTCCACAAGCGGAAGGGGAAGACGCCCGTGGCTTACCAGCTTCACGTCGACCGGGAGGCCAAGCGTTACACCGTCGAGGTGGTGAGCGGGCCGGCGGCGCGCGAGGTCGAACCGGAGCGCGGCACGATGCGCGGGGCGACCGTCGAGTGCCCCTACTGCGGCACGCCCACGGAGCGCGAGTTGATCGCGGAGCAGGGGCGGGCCGGGCAGATGGGCCAGCACCTGTTGGTTGTGGTGCTCAATCGCGAGGACGAGACGGGCCGCGAGTTCCGCGCCGCGACCGCAGCCGACCGCGCCGCCTTCCGCCTGGCGGAGGAGAAGTTGGCGGCGGCGGAGGCGATGGGCTTCGATTTCTGGGGCTTCGAGCGGCTGCTCCCCGTCGTGCCCGATGAGCCGACGCCCTCGGCGGGCGCGCGCAGCATCAGCATCCGGCTCTACGGCGTGGAGACGTGGGGCGAGATGTTCAATGCGCGACAGTTGTTGGCCCTGCTCACCTTCGGACGCGAGATTCGACTGGTGCGAGATCTGCTATCCGAAAAAGACGAAGCGTACGCCAAGGC
>JBKHCQ010000063.1:0-12315 GCA_046541755.1 Anaerolineales bacterium
TCTCCTGGCTCTCCGCCCGCAGCCTCGAGAACGCGCTGGCTGACCTCCGCGCCCTCAACGTCGACCTCGAGCAGCGCGTCGAGGAGCGCACCCGCGAACTGGCCGAGGCCAATCAGGAGTTGGCCGAGGCGAACGCCCGGCTCCAGGAACTCGACCGGCTCAAATCGCACTTTGTCTCGATGGTCTCCCACGAGTTGCGAACGCCGCTCAACGCCATCCAGGGCTTTACCGAGATGATGCACGCGGGGGTTTACGGCAACATAGCCGCCGAGCAAGAAAAGCCTCTCAACCGCATCGTCGCCAACGTCCGACGCTTGCTGGGCATCGTCAATGATCTGTTGGATCAGGCGCGCATCGAGGCCGGCGAGCTAGCGCTGCACATCGCCCCCCTCCGCCTCTCCGATTTGAGCGATGATCTGCACTCCACCATGGATGTGTTAGCCGAATCCAAGGGCCTGGTTCTCAGCACCGATGTGGAACCCAGCCTGCCGGAGAAAGTATGCGGCGACCGGCAGCGCCTGCACCAGATTATGGTCAACTTAGTCAACAACGCCTTCAAATTCACCGAGGAAGGCGGCATCTACATTCGAATGTACCGGCCGGATATCGATCACTGGGCTATCGACGTGATGGATACCGGCCCGGGCATCCCCAAAGAAGCGCAAGAGTATATCTTCGAACCCTTCCGGCAAGTCGATGGCTCCACCACACGGAAGTACAAAGGCGCCGGATTGGGACTTGCAATCGTCCTACAATTGACCCAACTAATGGGCGGCGAGGTACGGCTGGAAAGTGAAGTAGGTCATGGCAGCACCTTCACCGTGATCCTGCCGCTCGTCACCCCAGAAGAAGAGGAGGAAACATGCCCAAGCAGCTCGCATTAATTATCGAAGACGAACCCGATCTCGCCACGATCTTCTCCGAAGCCCTGAAGTCCGCCGGCTTCGAGACCAAGATCATCGCGGATGGACAAGCGGCCCTCACCGAGCTTGAGAGTACTGTTCCCAATGTGGTCGTGCTCGATCTCCATCTCCCCCACGTTTCCGGCAAAGACATCCTGGAGCAGATCCGCGCCGACGACCGCTTCGAGCAGACGCATGTCCTGATTGCCACGGCGGATGCCAGTATGGCGGAGATGCTGGAGGATCAAGCAGATCTCGTGCTGCTCAAGCCGATCAGCTTTTTGCAATTGCAGACCCTGGCTGAGCGTTTTCTTGGAATATGATAGCTGCATCAAGCACGTGCGGGCAGGCTATTTTTTCAAACAATTTGCATATTGTGGTATAATCATTTGCTGAAGCAAGCGACATCCAACGCCTAAGGGATCGCATCGACCTCTTGAGGTTTCCCTAGCTGACAAGTTCCAAGGTGACCTCAGCAGCCCCAGAGCGTTCAGCTTTGCTTCGGACGCTCATCACAGCCGATGCTTGGCTAGCCTTGCACACTCTCACTCAATTCGTAACCCTAATGATCCTAATGATCCTAATAATAAGGAGGGAACATCGATGGAAAAACACCTTTACCTTTCTATGATTCCGGAGGCCCTCATCGCCTCTATGCTGACCCCCGAGGAGTTTGGCGTCTACTACGCCGTGGGCAGCGAGAAGAAATCACGCGGGCAGGCCATCTTCTTCGAACTGCACCCCGACTTCCGCCACGACGACCTCCCCATTGAAGAAGGCCTTGAGCGCTGTGTAGTACACGATGACGGCACGCCCAAACGCTCCGTGTACATCTCAGTCTACCGCGTGCTGGAGCGCGTCGACTTAGATATGATCCTCAAACTCTACCTCGTCACCCAGGATGGGCGCGTGCTCGGCGTCGATCCCGGCGAGATGCCTAGCGCCAGCGAAGGCGGCGGCCTGCACTTATATCAGGAAATCGCGCCGGTGAATCCGCTGGTGGTGAGCAACTTAGCCCCGGAGGAATTGTACGACTTCATCGTCAAGTCCCCTGCGACTCTACTGCGATTGCCGGCGATTTGCTTTGCCGAATTGCGATTGGGCGAGTTGGCGGATAACCCCGAGTACGGCGGCGTGGGCGATCTGCCCTACGCCAATATCGATCACCTGCGCCAATGCTTGGTCGATCTACGCACCAAGACCATCCACACCAAGATGGTCGACCGGATCAGCTCGGCGACATTCCCCTATCGGACGCTCAAGAGCGGGATCTTCATCGGCAACCAAGAGAAGTTACTGTGCTTCCCCCTGCCCACCAGCGATAAGCTTCGAGCCAAGCACTATCGTTGGTGGCGCTCCGCGAATATGTAGACGGGTGGCTGGATACTGGTTGCTGGATACTAGATGCGGGATAGCGTTGCGGTCTAAGTGATAGCAACCAGCAAGCAGCCAACCAGCAGCCAACCAGCAGCAACGAAAGACAAAAACTTATCTAAGGCGTCCTAAAGGAGTCACTATGTGACTAACGCCACACAACCGTCACGAAAATTCCCGCAAAGACGGCAAGTTTTTGCGACTTTTGACTTGCGACTTTTCATCTTAAACAACCTATACTGGCAACCTTTTAGTTTTATAACTGATTTTATGAGGAGTTTACGATTATGACTGAATCACTTTGGCTTATCATTGGTATTGTATGTGGGCTGATCTCTATTGGGGTCGCGGTCTGGCTCTTCCAATGGGTGAAGAAACAGGACCCCGGCACAGAAGAGGCCCAAAAAGTCGCCGGCTGGATTAAGGACGGCGCGATTTCCTATCTAAAAATGCTCTACCGCGCGCTGCTGATGCTGGCGCTGGTGATGGCCCTGATCATCGCCATTGTCTTCGGCATCAGCCACGACAGCCCCGGCTACGGATTCACGATGGCGCTGGCCTTCCTGGCGGGCGCCTTCCTCTCCTCCATCGCGGGCTATATGGGGATGGCGATTGCCGTCGAGGCCAACGTGCGCAGCGCCACCGCCGCCGAGAAGGGGTTGGCGCCCGCCTTCAACGTGGCCTTCAAGGCCGGCGCGGTGCTCGGCCTGGCGATGGTGGGCGTCGGCGTCGTGGGGATGTGCGCCATCTACTACATCACCCGCCAACCGGAGATCGTGCTAGGCTTCAGCTTCGGCGCCTCGATGCTGGCGCTGCTGGCAAAGGCCGGCGGCGGCATCTACACCAAGACCGCCGACATCGCCGCCGACCTGGTGGGCAAGGTTGAGGTCGGCATCCCCGAAGATGACCCCCGCAACCCCGCCGTGATTGCGGACAACGTCGGCGACAACGTCGGTGACGTGGCCGGGATGGGCGCCGACATCTTTGACAGCTACGTCGCTTCAGCGGTGGCCGTGATGCTGTTAGGGACCGCCTTTACAGAAGGGATGGCCGCGCAATACATCGTCTTCCCACTGATCCTCTGCACCTTGGGGCTGATCGCATCCCTCATCGGCATCCAACTGGTGCGCGTGAAGGAAGATGGCAAACCGGGCAACGCGCTCAACAACGGGACAATCTTCACCTGCTTAATTTTCGCGGCTTTAGCCACAGCGCTGGTACTTCTGGGCGGCTATGAGATCGGCGTACTGTGGGCGACGCTGGCGGGCTTGGTCACCGGCGTAGTCATCGGTTTCACCTCCGATTTCTTCACCGGCGACGACCGCCCCCCCGTGGTAGAAACAGCCAAAGTCTCCGATTCCGGCGCGGCGATCACCATCATCACCGGCTTCAGCTACGGCCTGATCAGCATCGTGCCCTCGATTATCGGCATCGTCGTCGCCACGCTGGTCTCCTACTACCTGGCGGAGGCCGGCGGGCTGAGCGGCGTCTACGGCGTGGGCATCAGCGCGGTAGGGATGTTGGCCGTCACCGGGATGATCGTCTCCGCCGACGCCTATGGGCCGATTGTGGATAACGCCCGCGGTATCGCCGAGATGGCCGGGATGTCCGAGAAGGTCGTGGAGACCGCCGATGTCTTGGACGCCGCCGGTAACACGGCCAAGGCCATCACCAAGGGCTTCGCCATCGGCGCGGCGGCGCTCACCGTGCTGGCGCTCTTCGCGGCCTACGCCTCGGAGATGGGCGCCGAAGGCGTCACCATCACCTTGAGCCTGCTCGATCCAATGGTTATCGCGGGCGTCTTCTTAGGCGCGATGACGCCCCCACTCTTCAGCGCGCTGACCATGCTCTCGGTGACGCATAACGCCTTCGATATGATCGAGGAGATCCGCGAGCAATTCCGCAACGAGCCGGGCATCCTCGCCGGCACCGTCGAACCGGACTACGAAGCCTGCGTCTCCCTGGCGGCCCAAGGCGCGCTCACCTCGCTGATCCTGCCGGCGTTCTTAGCGATTGTCCTGCCCCTGGTCGTGGGTTTCGTGATGGGGCCGGAAGCGCTGGGCGCCTTCTTGGGCGGCGCGATCTTCACCGGCATCATCTTCGCGCTCCTGATGGCGAACTCCGGCGGTCTGTGGGACAACGCCAAAAAATACATCGAAAGCGGGTTCTTCGGCGGCAAAGGCTCCGAGGCTCATAAGGCCGGCGTCGTCGGCGACACGGTCGGCGATCCCTTCAAGGACACCGCCGGGCCGTCGCTCAACACCCTCATCACCGTGATGTCGCTCGTCTCCTCGCTCTTCGCCCCCATCATCGCGAGCCTCCACCTCTTCAAGTAAACGCCCCACATTCGTAGCACGAATTACAAGCGGCCCCTGGTTGATGTCCAGGGGCCGCTTTTTCTGTTTGTAGTCAGGCACGAAACAAAGTGAAGTGCTGTGATAATCTCACTCAGAGGGGATCTCTCAACCTTCTGGGAAAGTAGAAGTCAGTTTCTCCTTCAGCAAAGTCTCTAACTCCGCGATTTGCAGCGCGTGGGGATCGATGCGGCGCGCATCCTCCAGCGCCTGCCACGCCAAGGTCGGCTCATCCAAATGAATCGTCGCCACCGCCAACGCCAAAAATCCCGCCAGATTGAAAGGTAAGTGCGCGGTCGCACGTCGAAAATAGAGCGCGGCCAATGCCCACATCTCCCGAGCGGCATAGCGCTGTCCGTGCATTAGATAAGCCTTTCCACTATCCAGCGTCTCATCAACCCGCAGCAACAGCCGCGTCCGTTCTCGCGAGAAATCATCGATCCGCCGTGACGCGCGAGAGCAACCGACTGGCCTGCACGCGGTCGCCGGTCTTGGCCGCCGCGATGCCCTCGCACAAGAGCGCCGCGAGCTTGTCTTGTTCACGCTGCTCACGCGGAGGGTGTGACGTCATCATCCCTCTCAGCCCTCGGCGGGCCATCGCTCATCCCAACCTGACCGGCGCGTTCCGCCAGCAGCGCCGCCATCGCCGCGACCTGCGGCACATCCGAACCAAGCTGCCGGGCCGTCACCAGCGCATTCTCCGCCAGCGCGTATTCCTCCAACTGAATGTAGGCCATCACCAACATCAACGCCGTCTCCAAGCGCTTGTTCAAGCCCAAGGCGCGCCGCAGATGCAACGCCGCCAAGGCCCACATCCGCCGCTTGGCGGCCCGCTGCCCCGCAATGCGCAATCCGATTTCGCTATCAACAATGCCGCTGTCAATTTGCAGCATAATGCGATCCTCGTCCATCTCAAACTCCTCTTCAGCTCTGAGGAGGGAGATAAACGCGGTAATCGCGCCGCCGAAGACGAGCGCGGCCATCATCGGCGTGACGTAGTGCATCATGCTCAAGAACAACGGCGCCTCCTCCGGCGCGTTGGCGCGGATCGTGCTGATGGTTACGGCCAAGAGCACCAACGTCAAAAGGATGCGCAGGCCCGCCAAGCCCAATGCGCCGAAAAAGAGCTTGTGCCACCGGGGAAGCAGAATCAAGAGGATCAACAGGGCAATCAGCGAGGGCGCCAGAGAGAGCCAAAATACCGTTCTCGGCAATAATTCGAAGAGCGCCTCGGCAATGTGAGGGGCAATGTCTGTCTGGCCACTGTAAATCGGTAGAAAATCTAAATAGTTACTCACGCGCAACAATGCGCTCAAGTAAGTTAGCAAGAAGATCGGCAATAACAGCGCGAGAAGCGCGTAAACGCCCTCTTGTCCCAACAGCAGCGCATATCGCCGGGTGGGATCGAAGAGTTCGCGCGTTCGCGTCCACAGGCTGCGCTCGCAGGCCGGGCAGCGCCGCTGGCGATACTCTGTGGGCGCCGCGCAATAGGGGCAGTTCAACGGCTCCGTCAGCATCTCCGGTACGCGCTCCGGCAACACAATGGGCACCGAATCCTCATATCTCGTCCGAGCCGCGTTCCCGTCAATATAAGCGTCCCACTCCAGCGCCCGCTCCGCATCGACGTCCTCGAAGACAACGGGCGGCGGGGCCGCCGGTCGCAGTTCGGAGAGCAGGAGCTGGGCCGGCGCGTGATCAGGATCTAACGCCAGCACATTCTCCAGGCAGATGATCTGATCCTCTTGTGTGGGGACGACCTGGCTCAGCCACCACCAAGCCGGCGCGTTCTCCTCGTCGCGCGCGACGACCTGCATCAATAACTCGCGGGCGTGCGCCGGATCGCCGCGCTCAGCGGCCGCGATCCCGGCATCTAACGTGGCCGCTACGGCTGCGTTCACTGCTTCCTCGCCGTCCAAATGCGCCATCGTCTTCTCCTAGAGCGCTATGTCGTCTTAGACAGAACCGCCGGAGGTGATCCCCCACCCTTGGACCATCTCGGCGACGGCGGCTCGCGTCGCTTCAGCGCCGAAGCCCCACGCCAACAGCATGAAGTAATCGCCCACGCCGCGCGCTCCAAAGTCAGCGCGCGCCGCGTAGAGTTCGACGAAGCCGGAAAGCGCCAGGAAGAGCACGGCGACGCCGTAGGTAAGCCAGGTGAACCAGTGCAGACGTTTTCTCGCATCCTCGCCCAGATCTGTGTAGGATTGTGGACGGGCGTTCGGAAGGCCGGGGAGCAGGTCATAGCCCGCCTCACGCATCGTCTCGCTGAAGGGCACCGGACCCTTGGGCCTCGGCGCCATCGAAAAATCTCCTCCTTCTTCAACATTAATTTCCCTAATCGCAAGGAGCGCATCGCGTACCTGCTGTATATCACGGTGCAGCGCCAGATAATCGCTCTGGTCCTGAACCTTGGAGATTTGCGCGGCGTAGTCCGCGGCCTTTTCCTGCCATTTCGCCGCTTCTGGCCCTGGGATTTGCTCACTCAGCGCCTGGAGTTGATCGACCTTCTTCTGCAAGTCCTCACGACGCGCCTCGACCGCCGCTTGATCGACCTCGTCCGCCAAGGCCTGCAAGCCCTCCTGACTAGATGTGGGATCGAATTGGAACAGTTTTTGCTTCAGTTCGGGCGCTCGGGGCGACGCCAACGCTCGCAAATCGGCTATTCGAGAGTTCAAGACGAGGAATCGATTGACATGCCGACGCAGGGGATCTAATTTTGACCGGAAGGTCACCGGCTCATCCAGATCAGGGAGATCGCGATAAGCATCCTGCGCAGCCTGCTGCACCTCCCTCAAGTAGCGACACTCGTCCAGCTCATCGATTTTCTCCAGCAACGCCTGGTAAGCTTCTATCTGAACGAGCCAATCGCTCCGGCCTCGACGCCAACGCAGCGACAACTCCTCCGCTTCCGCCAGGGCTTGCCGCGCGCTCTTCCATTCGCGGCGCTCCAGTTCGACCTCCACATCGACCAGCTCGGCCTCGATGCGGTCGTGGAACGGCTTACCCTCCTCGCGCAACTTCACATCGCCCTTGAGTTGGGTGCGCAATTGGCCCAGGCGAACTAAAATCTCATCGCGCGGGCGGCCCTGCGCTCGATATTGCGAGACGCCCACGCCGAGCGCGACGCCGGCCAGCAGAATCGCGAAGGCCAAGTAAGGACGGTCTTTGATGTGAACGGTCACCGGCACGGAGAAGCTGCCGCCGTCGTAGCTGAAGAGCAACTCGCCGGAGAACTTCCCGCTGGGCGCCGAGGTCAGATCGAAGGTGAGGGGCACGGTGAGCGCCGATTGCGCCGCGATTTCATCATCAGGCAGATCTGTGTGAATCGCGCTGGCGGGGAATACCTCCTCGCCCTGGGTATCCTCCAAGTCCAAGGACACCACTCGCAACCCGGTGATGTCCTCGGCGGGGCGCACCAACAGCGTGCGCGAGACGCGCTGCCCGCGCATCCCGCTGATGGTCAACTGCGCTGGCGAGATCTCCCCACCGCCCTGCGCGATCAGCGGCGTCGTCCAGAGCAACGCTAATCCCAAAGCTAATAAAGCCCCCCAGCGTTTCATAGATACCTCCCTCTAAAATGACGAATGACGAATGACGAATGACGAATGACGAATTAATTCAGATTGACTAAATTCATTACTATTAATTACAAAATACGCAACATAAATTACGAGCCAGTCACAAGCTTACGGTATCTGGAACTCATCCTCTATGCCCCGCTCCATCTCCTGCTCCACTTTGGCGCGCGGGACACTGGGCAGGGTGAAGATAAAGCGGCTCCCGCGCCCGACGACGCTTTCGGCCCAGATGCGCCCGCCGTGCTGCCGCACCACCTGGCGGGCAATCGCCAACCCCAATCCCAGCCCTTCGTGATGGCGGGTGAGATGGCTCTCCACTTGATAGAAGGGATCGAAGATGCGATTGAGTTCCTCTTTGGGAATGCCTACACCCGTATCTGTGACGGAGACTGCCACGGCGCCGGTCAACGGACGAACGCTAATCTCCACGCGCCCCTCCTGCGGCGTGAAGGCCACCGCGTTGCTCAAGACATTGTTCATCACCAGCCCGATCTTCGCCCGATCCGCCTGGACGTAAATCTTCGCCTGGGGAAGTTGCTGTCGCAGTTCCAGTGACTTGGCCTCCATCATCGGCCCCCAATCGGCCACCACCTCGTCGATCATCTCCTGGAGGACAAAGTACTCCCGCTCCAACTCGACCTGGTCGCCCTCTAAGTAGCTCAAGTTCGTCATCTGATCGATGACCGACTGCAACTTGCGGACGCCGCGCAGGACCATCGCCAGATCGTGCGACGCCTCCTCGGTGACCTGCTCGCTCAAGAAGTTGGCGTAGCCCTGCACGATCATCAACGGGGTGCGCAGTTCGTGCGAGGCGATGCTGATGAAGTTGGACTTAAGTTGATCCAGCTCCGCCAAGCTGCGATTGGCCTCGCGGAGGCGCGAGACGAGCCGAGCGTTGTCAATCGCGATGGCGGCTTGCGCGGCCAAGGTGGAGAGCATAGTCACATCATCCTCGCTGAACGAGGCGTCGCCTAATTTGTTGAGCGCTTCCAACACGCCGATGCAGCGGTCGCGAACAAAGAGCGGCACGCCGAGGATCTGGCGCGTCTTGAACTGCAAGCTCTGATCCACCCCGGTGAAGTGGCGATTGTCCTTACTCACATCCTCCGCGATCAGCGGCTCGCCGGTCGTATAGATCGCGCCCGCGATGCTGCCTTTGATCGGCACCTGGATGTGCTGCAACTCCTCTTTGCTGGAGCCGGTGGAGGCCGCGAAGAATAACTCGCCCGTGCGCTCATCGGCCAACAAAATGGAAGCGGCCTCCGCATCCACCAACTCGCCCGCCGTCCGAATGATCAAATCCAACAGCTTGTTGAGATCCAACGTCGAGGTCAACATCTGACTAATCGCCACGATCCGCTCTAACTTGGAGATCCTGTCCTTGACCTCCGGACAAGCATCCAACTCTAAATCAGGCACCTCTAAGGGCTGCACCTGCTTGATGTCCATCATCCCCTCCTTATTCACCTTATCCAGCGCGTCATTTGCCGCGCGCCCCGGCATCAGGCCGCCGCTTCTTCTTCCAGGAGCACCCGCGCGGTCAACGGCAGACGCACATAGAATGTGCTGCCGGGACACGCCTCCTCATCGTAGCCGGGACTCTCCACCCAAATCTGTCCACCGTGAGCCTCGATGATGCCGCGCGCAATCGCCAAACCCAAACCTGGCCCGCCGCCCTTGAACTTGGTCGAGCCGGAGGAGTGCAACGCCACTTCCCCGGTCTGATAGAATTTAGCAAAGATCAACTCCTGCACACTGGGATCGACGCCAATGCCGGTATCATGCACGGTGATCTCCACCCCGCCCTGGGCAAAATGCCCCTGCTCTGCCGGCGGCAACGCGCGCCCTGTGATGGTGATCATCCCGCCATTAAGCGTGTATTTGATGGCGTTGACCACCAGGTGATGAAAGACCTTACGCAGGCCGTTCCCATCCGCCTCGATCCGGGGAAGTTCCCATAACCCCTCCATCACGAGGTCTAACTCTCGCTGCTCCAAGACATCCTGGAGGGATTTGGCGACGGAGTTGATGACAATAGCAAGTGAGGTGGGTTCGGGGTGAAGCTGCAACGCCCGGCCATCGATCTTGGCCATATCCAACATGCTCCCGACGATGGTGTTCAGCCGGGCCGTGCCGGATTGCATCCCCGCGACGAGTTGGCTGTAGTACTCGCTCTTTTTGATTGGCTCCGCGTCCAGAAGAATCTGGCTGTAGCCCTTGAGGACGGTGAGCGGCGTGCGCAATTCGTGAGAGGCCACGCTGATGAAATCGGATTTGGTGCGATCTAAACGCTCCAACTGCGCGTAGGCCAGGCGCAGATCCGCGGAGCGCTCCTCCAGCTCCGCGAAGGCCTCCTCCAGATCCAGCTTGGCCTTGGTCAGATTATCGTAGAGGCGCGCGTTCTCCAGCGCGACCGCCGCGTGCCCGGCGAATCCGGCGGCCAACTGCACCTCCTCATCCGTGTAGGGATCGGGGCGCTCGCGGGTGATGGAGAGCATGCCAATCGCCTCATCCGCCAAAATCAAGGGGACGCCAAACCAGGAGCGGGCCGGCGGCAGATCCTCCAGATATTCCCAATCCGACCGGCGCTCCACCTCTGGCACGATGACCGGCCGCTGCGTGCGCGCCATCTCCAAGAAAACATCATCCTCTTTGATGGGCACGTGCATTTCCAACGGATTGGCGGCCTCCGGGAAACCCCGCACGGCCGCGAAGACCAACGCTTGCCCATCGCCGCCGACGCGGTCGCTGCGCAACATCACCGAGCCGCGATCATACGGCACGATCTCCGCGAGCTGCGCGAGGATCATCTCCAGCACCTCCGAGAGATCCAACGTACTGGAGAGCGCCTGGCCCACATCATAGAGCTTCTCGGTGAGCAAGCGGCGGCGGCGCTCGCGATGATACATCGAGGCATTTTCGATGGCGATGGCGACCTGCGCGGCCAGCGCCTCCAAGACGCGCACATCCTCATCGGCGAAGGCGTGGGCCGTGTTACTCTGAATATCCAAGACGCCCGACAACTCCTCGCCCATCCGCAGCGGAAGCGCCAACTCCGAGCGCGTGTCCGGTAAATCTTCCGCCGAAAGAAAGCGGCGATCCTTCTGGACATCGTCCGCGCCGGCCACCCGGCGCTTGCGAGCCGCCCACGCGATCAAGCCGGGGCCATCGACCGCCAAGCGACACTCTTCGGCCCGGCGCGCTTGCTCGGGGCCGCCCGCGCCCGCCCGCAACACCAGGTAGGCTTTGGCCTCGTCCAGCAGATAAATGGCCACGTAATTGTAGCCATAGCGCTGCTTGATCAACTCGGCGACCTGCTCCAACAGCTCGTCCAGATCCAAGATCGAGGAAATATAGCGCGCGATGCCGATCGTCGCCTGCAACGAGCGCCGGAATTGCTCCGTGCTCTCCAAGGCGGATTTCAACCGCGCCTGTTGCTGCGTATCGCGAACGCGCAGGCGCTCCAAGCGGCGGGAGGTGCGCAATCGCGCCACATGCACGATGAACGAGACGACGGTCGCGGAGACCAGGGCTACGGCAAAGTGAGTCCACATCTCGGTGAAGCTCTCCGCCACGACGAGCGCCACGATCAGCCAGCCGGCGCCGATGCTCGCCGCCATCACGCTCCACCAGACGCGGGAGAAGCAGAGGAAGCCCACGGCGATGATAATCAAGAGCAGGTTGGTCGTCTGGAGGGGATCTGCGGCCAAGCTCATGTGCAGCAGGGTATTCCCCGCCGCGATCATCGCCAGGCCAAAGATCACAGCGTGGGCGTACTTGGGCGGCAGCGGCCAGCGATTGAGCGCCCAGGCGAGCGCGAGGAGGAGCGTCAAGGTGAGCATCGAGGAGATCGTCATCACCCGCCCCACCGCGCCCGCCGTCAGGAAGAAATGGCGCGCGGTGAAGATCACGAAGAGCACGACCAGAGCTAACGTGATGGGGCGCAGCGAGTCGCGCAGGTCGGCGTTCAGCGACCGGCGCAGCGCCGCCTCGTCGATCTTGATCTCGATCTCCGGCGGTTGCGATGGGGTATCGATGGCTTCGTCTGGCATTGCCGATGGCAGCATACCGCACTCCCTGGTTGGCGCGTTCATCGCGCTACATTAT
>JBKHCQ010000064.1:0-12225 GCA_046541755.1 Anaerolineales bacterium
AGCTATCTCTGATGGGGCAGTGATCCCCAACCCTTGCGAAGGTTAATCAGGAGATGCTCAATCAAGCTATCTCTGATGGGGCAAACAACCTTGGATTATGACGGTTTTGCGCAACCTTCGCAAGGGTGCGGAACGTGATCCCCAACCCTTGCGAAGGTTAATCAGGGGATGCTCAATCAACCTATCTCTGATGGGGCAAACAATCTTCGGATTATGACGGTTTTGCGCAACCTTCGCAAGGGTGCGGAACGTGATCCCCAACCCTTGCGAAGGTTAATCAGGAGATACTTAATCAACCTATCTCTGGTGGGGCAACCAATCTTCGGATTATGAGGATTTCCCGCAACCTTCGCAAGGGTGCGTTTTTTGTCGGCTCCGAAGTTGCCCGCAGCCGGCGGCGATCTCGTCGCCGCGCCGTTGGCGCACGGTGTGGGGAATCTGCGCGCGATCCAAAATCGCCGTGAAGGCGGCCAGCGCCTCCGGCGTGGAAGGGGCCGCGTCGTAGGCCGCTGTGGGGTTCAGCTTGATCAGGTTGACGTGCGCGTCGAGGCCCGCGAGCCGCGCGACCAGCACCTCGGCCTGGGCGGGCGTATCCGTGACGCCGCCGACCAACAGCCACTCGAACATCACGCGGCGCCCGGTCTGCTCGGCGTAGGCGCGCACCGCCGCGAAGAGGTCATCCAGCGGATGGCGGGCGTTGATGGGCAGCAGGCGCGTGCGCACGTCGTCCGTCGCCGCGTGCAGGGAGATCGCCAGGTTGATGTGGAGGCGCTCCTCGGCCAATCGCCGGATGCCCGCGGGGATGCCAACGGTGCTCAGCGTGACGCGGCTCGGCGGGAGGCGTAATCCACGCGGATCAAGCAGACGGCGCACGGCCTGGATGGTCGCGTCGTAGTTGAGCAGCGGCTCGCCCATCCCCATCAGCACGAGATTGGTGAGCGACCGGTCGCGGGCGCGGAGATCGCGCTGGAGGTGCAGCGCCTGCGCGACGATCTCGCCGGCGGTGAGCTGGCGCGCGAAGCCCATCTGCCCGGTGGCGCAGAAGCGACAGCCGCAGGCGCAGCCCACCTGCGTGGAGATGCACGCGATCCGCCGCCGTCGATAGCGGAGCAGGACGACCTCCACCTGCTCGCCATCGGCCAACTGCAAGAGATCCTTGCGCGTCCCGCCGTCGGGCGCCTCCGTCTGCGCCAGCACCTGCGGCACGTCGAGCGCGTAGGCGGCGGCCAATCGCGCGCGGAGCTGGGGCGGCGCCGTGGTCATCGCAGCGAAGGCGGGCGCGGCGTCGCGATAGAGTTGCCGCCACACCGCCCGCGCCTCGTCGGGCGTGAAGCCCCACGAGGCGGTTTGGCGCCGGAGGTCGTCAAAGCTCAGGTCATAGATGGATGGGCGTTTTTCGTCGTTCATTTGTCCCTCAGTATAGAAAAGGCGCCGTCGATGTCAACATCGCGCTGGCTTCACTTTGTCACCCAATCCAATTGAGGGTAAAATCTTCCCATGCTCCTCTATGCCTCATCTATACCTCATCCCCCGCGTCCTTGCGTCAAAAAAAGAGCCGCCGGCTTAAAAACCGACGGCTCCTTCCTTTTGAATATGTTGAACGTGTTGAACGTGTTGAACGTGTTTTTGAACCTGCTCCAGCTTAGACGGCCTACTGCAATTTGTCCTTCTTCGCTTTGCCCATCACGCTGGATTTCGGCTTGTCCTCGGGGATCTCAAGCTCCATCCCCACTTGGATGATGTTGGGGTCCTTGATAACATCCTGATTGGCCTCGTAGATTTCTTCCCATTTGTCGGCGTCGCCCAACTGTGCCTTAGCAATCTTCCTCAAATTGTCGCCCGCCTTGACCGTGTACGTCTTCGCCATAAGATAGCCTCCTTTCGGTGCAACGTTGAATGGACTCTACTTCGATTATACATCTGTTAGCGCGACCGATCAAATTCAGCGGGAGCGTTTATTTTCTAACGCCTTGCGATACGCCTCAACATAAGCGTAGGCGCTATCCTCCCAGGAGAAGCGCTCGGCCATCGCGCGGTGGATCATCCCTCGGATGTGCGGGCGGCGGTCGTAATAGCTACTCACGGCCCATCCGACGGTGTAGTAGACGGCATTGGCACTCGGCTCCCAGAATTTGAAGCCCGTCCCCGCGCCCGTGTGCTCATTATATTGCTTGACCGTATCCGCCAGCCCGCCGGTGGCCCGCACGATGGGCAGCGTGCCGTAGCGCAGCGAGTAGATCTGGTTGAGGCCGCACGGCTCGTAGCGCGAGGGCATGATGAAGAAATCCGACCCCGCCTCGATCCAGTGGGCCAGCTCGTTGCTGTAGCCGATGTAGCTGCCGATCCGCCCGCCGTAGCGCGCGGGCAGGCCGCCGAAGTACCATTCCAGCCCCTTATCGCCGGAGCCTAGGATGGCAAATTGCACCTGCATGGACTGAACGATCCGCTCGATGGCCCCGGCCAGCAGATCTAAGCCCTTCTGGTCGACCATCCGGCTCACCACGCCGATCAAGGGAAGGTCGGGGTTCACCTCCAGATCCATCCGCTTCTGAAGCTCGCGCTTGCAGACCGCCTTGCCGGACAGATCATCGACGCTGTACTTGGCGGGGATCAGCTCATCGACGGTCGGGTTCCACTCGGTGGTGTCCACGCCGTTGAGGATGCCGATGTAGTTCGCGCCCTTGTCGTTGAGGTAGGGCGCGAGACCGTGCGCATATTCGGGCGTCCGCGTCTCATCCGCGTAGGTCGGGCTGACGGTGTTGACCATATCCGCGTAGTGAATCCCGCCCTTGAGGCAGTTAATGTCCCCGTGATCCTCAAACTTCTGCGCGGTGAAGTTGCTCCACTGCAAGCCCAGGTAGTTGTAATCCCCGGCAGGGTAGACGCCCTGATAGCCGATGTTGTGAATCGTCAGCATGCTCGCCGCACCGCCCAGCACCTCATCATCCCAGTGCCAGATGTCCAAATAGGCCGGGGCCAACGCCGTCTGCCAATCGTGCGCGTGGACGATGTCGGGCGCGAAGCCCATATCGCGGCAGAGTTGGAGCGCCGCCCGCGTGAAGAAGCCGAAGCGCCGCGCGTTATCCCCGTAGTCTTCCATCTCGGCGTCGTGATAGAGGCCGTAGCGGTCGAAGTACTTATTCGCCTCAATGAAGTAGACGGGCGTGCCGGCTTGCGTCGTGGTCGTATGCACCGCGCACCACTCCTGCGTCGTCCCCATCCAGACGCCCAGCGGGCTGAGGAACGGCTCCAGGTCGTGCGCGACGTAATCGATGGCCGCGTATTTAGGCATGATGACGATCACCTCGTGGCCCAGCTTGCGCAGCGCGGCCGGCAACGCGCCCACCACATCGGCCAGACCGCCCGATTTGGCAAACGGCACACACTCCGGCGTAATCATCGCGATTTTAAGTTTGGATTTCATAAGCCCCTCCGATAAAGAATTGGGAATTAAGAATTGAGAATTGAGAATCGAGAATTAAGGACAAAGCCGCATTCATTCTAAATTCGCAATTCTTTATTCTGCATTCCCTACTCCCCTTCTTCCTCGTAATTTATAGTCTCCGGCAATAGATAGCCGATAACCTGCTGCGCGTAGGGATCAGCAACGTAGAGGATGCCGCTATCTTCATCTACGGCGACGCCCTCCGGGAAGAGAAGCGAGACGCCGCTCGTCGTGCCGCCGCCCAGCGCCCAACGGAAGCCGCCGTCGCGCGTAAAGGCCAGCACCCGCCGATGGGCGGCGTCGCTCACGTAGACGTGCTCGGCATCCACGGCCAAGAAGGGCTTCTCTTCTGGATTATCCGGCCTCCAGGCGGGAATGTCCCACGAGCGCAGGGCGACGCCCTCCGGCGTGAAGACCTGCACGCGCCGATTCCACGTATCGGCCACGTAGACCTCTCGCTGCTCGCTGATCGCGATGCCGACCGGCTCGCTGAGTTGGCCCAGCGCCGCGCCGCCCCCGCCGAACTCGCGCAGGAAGGCGCCCTCCGCATCGAAGACCTGGACGCGCTTGTTGCCCGTATCCGTCACGTAGATCTCCGGGCCATCTCTCCCCTCTGGGTCAACGGCGATGCCGCGCGGCCCGAAGAAGACGCCCTGACCGCCGGGATCGCCCAGTTCCCCGACCTGCGCCAGCGCCCCCCAGCTCAGCAGATAGTTGCCTTGCGCATCGAACTTCTGCACGCGGTGATTCCACGTATCGGCCACGTAGACGTTGCCCGCCGGATCGACGGCCACATCCCACGGCTCGCTGAATTGGCCCGGCTCGGCGCCGTAGCTGCCCCACGCGCTCAAAATCGCGCCCTGGGGGGTGATTTGCACCACGCGATGCTGAGAGGTATCCGCCACATAGAGCGTGCCATCTGCTGCGATGGCCATACCGCGCGCCGCCGAGTCGGTAAGCGTCGCCTTGTCCGCGATCTCCAGCACGCGCTCGCCCACCGTGTAGGGGTCGGGCGCCGCCGTCTCCTGGGGAACCGGCTCCGGCCCGCCCTCCGGGCCTAACTGGTAGCTCCACATCTTCTGCGCCAGATCGCGCCGGATGTAGAGCCGGAACTCCTTGCGATGCGGCCAGGTCTGCACGGTGAACGGCTCCACCTCGTTATCCGGCGTGCTCTTGGTCTCGGCCTGATATTGGGCATAGGCGCGATAATCCCGCGCCCAAATGATGTCCCACAGCCCCTTGCGCCAGCCCGGATCGGTGAGCGCGTCCACAATGCGCTCCCAGGTCATCCCGTAATAGTCCTGAATCGGCCACCAGAGATATTTGTAATCGAATTTGAGATAATCCGCGCCCAAAATCGCCTCGACAGCCTCCCACTGGGGCGCGCCCGCGATGATCACGGAGCATGCCAACAATTTCTCACGATCTGGTGTTTGGCCGTAGAAATAATTATTGGGATAATCGACCATATACCAGGTGAAGGGCCACGAGCCATCCTCTCCGTAGGCGACTTTGACCTGATCCGCCGTGCCCGTGGTGCGCCAGGAGATTTCCTCGATCTGTTCCAGCGCCACTTTAATATCGGGCGCGCCGTGCGCGTAGACTAAAAACTCCGTGGCCATATCGTGATTGATATAGTTGAGCATGACCATCGTGCGCACGGTGAGCAGGCCCAGCGCCAGCGCCAAGGTCACGCCCGCCAGGCGGAGCGCGGGTTCCGGGCCGAGCTTCTGCCCGATCCACACCAGCAGGCTCGTGCATCCGATGAGGCCCAACAGCCCGCCCAGCGCCACCCCGAACGGCTCCAACTGCGCCAGCGTGGGGCCGGCCTCGGAGAAGCCGCCGCGCCAGGTCGTCAAGACCGCGCCCAGAGCGTCGCCAAGGACGGCCAGGGAGATCACGGCCAGCGGCAGCATCGCCACGAAGACCCAGCCCCGGCGCTCGATCCAGATCTCGCGCTCTGCCACCCCCCGCACAATGCGGCCCAATCCCCACGCCGCCAAGAAGACGCTCGGCAGGGTGATGTGCACTATCAGCCAGGGCATCTTTTCGCCGGCGTAGGTGTAGGCGAACCACGAGGCCAACGTCCAGCCCAACAGGAGCAGGGGAAAGAGGCGCTGCCAATCGAAGTGCGGCATCACGTCCTCTTCCGGCTGATCTTGCACTCCGTCACGTCGCAGCGCGTAAACAATGGCGCCGACGCCGCCTACCGCCGAAAAGATCAGCGCCAGGTACTCGTAGAGCGGCCCCAGCATCAGATAGTAGTACCATGGCTGACTGCCGCGCGCGACGCCCTGCTGAGCCATCCAATAGGCCAGGCTGCCGATCAGGCCGGAGAGCGCGCCCACGCCCCAGGTGAAGATCGTGGTGTAGGTGACCAAGAAAATCGCGTAATGGATGAGGGCGATCATCGGCCAGCGATCCTCTGTGCCGGGGGGGGATAAAGAGTCCCACCACATGCCCAGCGCCACCGAGCCGGCCAACATCAGCCCTAAGATGGCGAAGGTCGCGAAGATTACGCCGAAGCTCAGCGATTGAAGATTCCCAGAGCGCAGCACCTCGGAGATCGTCAACATATCCACGCCGCCGACAAATTTCAACAAGAAAGCCGTTCCCAAGGGCAGCGTCAGCGTCCCGATTACCATCAGCAGATCGAAGAGGCGGGAGCGGTGCATCGTTCCTTTGCCCACGGCGTGGGTCAGCAGCACAACGAGGCTCAAGGCCGCGATGAAGGCGATGGCTACGGCCACCCGTCCCCACCAGGGGACTTCGACCTGGACGGCTAAGGTGTCGCCGCCTTCGTCCAGGGAGCGCTCCGTCGTCGGCGCGCCGAGGACGGCGAAGCCGAAGATGAGGCCCGTCACCAGCGTCAAGGCGACCACGCCCGCGACCACCCGCCCGAACTCTGGGCGCCGCCACTTCACGCGGATCACCTGCCAGGCGAAGGGTACCGTCAGCAACGCGATGAAGATCGCGGTGTAGATGTACGAGGCTTCTTTTGTGGTGTACATCAATGAGAAGAAGGCCGCCAACCAATACAGCCACCGCGCTTTGCCCGATTCCAGGTATTTCATCATTGCCCAGAGCCAGAGCACGGCGGTGAGCATCAACGGCGCGTCGTGGCGGATGTACCGCGAGTAATAGGAAATCGAGGGGGAAATTAAGAGCAGTAAGGCGCACATCACCGCGCCCCAGCGCCCCATCCATTTGCGGAAGAGGAGGGGCGTCATCACCAGCACCACCCCCACCAGCGCGGTAAAGATCCGCGAGGTAAAGTCGTTCGCGCCGAACAAGAGATAGTTGAAGGCCGTCGCCTCGAAGAGCAGCGGCCCGTGCATCATCGGGCTGTGTTGAAAACCCTGCCCCGAATATAAATTCCAGGAGAATTTCGTGTGAATGCTCTCATCGTGGCTGATGGCTCGCTCGCCTAAGATATAAAATCTACTAAAAATCGCCAGCAGCAGAATGACGACGTAGCAAATCCGCTCCCAACGACGTAACCGCTCACCTAGCATAGACACTCCTCAGTAAGGAATACAGAATTGAGAATTGAGAATTGAGAATGAAATAGAGAGGATAAATCATCGCTGCAACGCCTCCCATGCGGATTCGGCAACTGGGGCAAAGGGATCATCATAGTGCAACACAGTTCCGCACAGAGGATAGGAAGTATCTACAGCTTCCGGGATTGGCTTAGGCACACGCATCACAATGACTTGGACGTACTCGCCTCTCTCAAAAGGTAAATGCTCCAAAACCAACGTCCCACTTTGTTCTAATATCACATCTTTCTTATAGGTTTCCATTGCAATCTCCTCGGTTGAATCGGCCTTGCGAAGACCATTCCCTTTGCTTCAGAATCCTACTATACCACGAAAATCGAGATTAGGCATTCAACGGCGCGACATCATTCCACTCGAATCTGAGACGTGAGCGTCAGCGCATCCTCGCCGGAGGCCCATAGCAGCCGCTCGCCTATGGCGGGATCGTAGAGGCCCACGCGCAGCGTCGCCGCGCCGCGATATTCGCGTCGCTCCTCGCGCCGCCACGTCAACACGTGCGGATCGACGATCACTTCGCCAGGGAGCCAGCCGCGTGTGGGATGGGCGCCGTTGGCCGGCGGCCCATCGTGCTGCGCGATGATCTGTCCCTCCGCGCCGATCAGGTGCGTGAAGACGGCTAAGTCGCGCGCGGCGTTCGCCTCGGCGCGCCAGACCAACGTCAACGTGAGAGGCTCCCCCGCGCGGATGGCGCGGATCTGGCGATCCGCTTGGAGCGAAGAAATAGGGTCTAACGAATAGCCCAACAACGTCGCTATCTCGCTTGTCGGAATACCATTCCGACCTACTTTCACCCGTGCTTCCATAGGATGATCAATCTGAGATTCTGGCACGACGAAGGTATGCTCGCCCGCGTGGATGGTGATCTCGGCCAAGGGGATTTCCTCTCCGGCGGATGAGAGCAGCGTGACCGTCGCCGGGCCGTCCGCGGCCTCCGGCGGCGCCGTGAGCGCGAGGTGCTCCAGCAGCGGACGCCCCGCCGCCATCGCGGGCATACTCTCCAGTGCGGGCATCGACGCCAGCGTGCGATCCCCTTGACGCAGCACCAATCGTTGCGCCGGCGGGACGCCGTCCGCTTCCAAGCGCTGCCAGAGCGTCACAAAGATCTGCTGGCCCGGGTAGACCTCGCGCGGTTCCACCGCGCTGCCTTCCAGACGCACAACCTCGTCCACCTCCGCCGTTGGCCCGACGGGCACCCAATCGCTCCCGACGCGGGCGTCCTCCCCCGGCGTCACCGCGCCCACGGTCACCGCCGGGACGGGCGGGGCGTCGGCGCGTATCCAACTCAGCGTCGCGCGCCCGTCCTGCGGATCATAGACGCCCACCTCCAGCCGATAGGGGCGGGGCGTCAAGCCTGTGGGCAGCTCCACGCGATGATAGGTCGTCACCGGCTCCCGCGCCCACTGCTCCGTGGGACGCACGCGCGCATCGACGAGTAGATCATTTTGGCTCGCGACCAAGATATCGCCGGGGGCATAGAGGCGCAGCGCGACGGCATAGCGCTTGGGCGCCGGGCCGCCCTCCCATTGGAGCACGACGGGCAGCGCCGCGCCGCTCTCCGGGCGCTCCGGCAGCGCTGCCCCGGTTAGACAGGGCGCCGCGCCCGCGATGCACGCGCGCGCCACGGGCGTCGGCGCGGGCGCGCGCGGCGTTGCCGTCATCTCGTAGACCTCGAGGAAGAGGCCGGGGACGTCATAACGCGCGGTCAACGTCCCGCCCCAGGCCAACAGCGCCCGCACCTGCCCGCGCGGATCTAAGGCGCCGCGCCTGTAATCCAATGCATAGACCGTGCGGCCGGGCGTCGTCGCCCGCGCCACCGTCGCCGCGACCGCTGCATCGTCTGTCGGAGCAGGTAGCATCACGGGACGGGCGGCGCCCGTATCGTATTGGGGCAACGACCAATCGGTGTTCGGGAGCAGCGCCACATCGCCTGGCGCAGCCACATCGCGGAGCAGGGCCGCCGCCGCGCGCATATCGCTGCGGGCGTAGCGCGGCTCCGTGAGATAGGCGCGCACGCCCAAGAGGCTCATCATCATGATGGCGGATAGCAAGAGAGCGCGGAACCAGTGGGGCATTGCACGCGACCCGATCAACGCGGCCGCCGCCAGCCATCCTCCCAGAACGAAGGGGAACAGATAGCGGGGGTGGGCTTGCGGGCTGAGCTGCCAGATCACCGGCGCGGCGGTCAAGGGGAGCAGCCACGCGGCTAACAGAAGAAGGATGAAGGATGAATGATGAATTGCGAATGATGAATTGCGAATGATGAATGCAGAATTCTGAGGGGTGAGCTTCGCTTCCAGGGAATCGCGGTAAGCTTTGAGACGCCTCCGCAACCTTGCCATGCCAACGTAGATCACACCCGCGAGCAGGAGAATGCCCGTCAAGGCCGCGCTGCGCGTTAGTAGTGGATCGGAGAGCGCCTGCGGCAGGCCCACGGCGTGGAAGATGGCCACCAGTTGCAGGCCGTAGCGCCAGGGGATCGGCTCGGCTAAGGCGTTGCTGACGTGTAGCGCGGCGTTGGCGCGGAGGCCCACGGCGCCGGCTTGGATCACGACGAGGCTCCACGGCGCTAAGAAAAGGCCTGTCCAGGCCAGCGAGCGCCCCCAGTCGCGCCAGCGTCGAGGCGAGCGGGCGCGAAGAGCACGCGCCAGCAGAATCACATTCGCCCAACCGACGGCGATCACGCCGGCATAGTGCGTGAGGATGAAGAGGGCTTGAATCAGCGCCAAGCGCGCGGGCCTCGGTGCAGAAGCTTCGTCATGTAGACTGGGGGACGGCCAGATCTCCGCCAGCAAGGCTAAGGCCAACAGCGGCAGAGCGGCGTAGGCGCGCACCTCCTGCCCATAGATGAAGAAAGGCGGGGCCAGCGCCAACAACAGCGCCGTCGTCCGGCCGCTGCGTCGATTCATCCGGTGCCGCATCCACGCGCCTCCCGCCGCCGGCAGGAGCGTCGCCAGCAGCGTGGAGAGATAGCGCGCCGCGAAGGGCGTCGCGCCGACGAGGGTGATCCAGCCTTTGAGCGCAAAGAAGTAGAGCGGGGGATGGATATTCGCCGCCCGATCCGCCACGATCTCCGCCCAGGGCGCGGCAGCGAGGTGCAGGCTGATGCCTTCATCCCACCAGAGCGACTGGGCGTCTAGTGTCAACGTCAGCGCCGCGAAGAGCAGGAAGCTAGGCAGCACGGCGCGCAATCGATTTATGAAAGCAACTTGGCGCGGGGATTTCCGCATCACGGGTTAGGTGCCTGCCAGACCTGACATAAATCCAGGTTTATTCTTCCATTCGCGCCAGCTCTTCCTCGATGATCTCCTCATCTAGCTTCTTGAAGAGCGGCTGGGGTTTTTGTAACGCGCGACCAGCGGGCAGGGTCTCGAAAGTCCACGCGCCGGCAGCAGCAGCGCCATCGTAGCGGAGGACGTTGTACGTCCTCCCGGCATCTGTGACCTCTTGGATCACCAGCTCGCCGAAGATGGGTTCCTCGTAGCCCAGGGCGCGATGCAATTTCTCGGAAGAGAAGGGCAGGTAGGGCGCGAAGAGCATCTTCAGTCCGTTGATGGCTTGCAGCGCGACGTAGAGCGTCGTGGCCGCCGCCTCGCGATCCTCTTTGATCTGTTTCCAGGGCGCTTTGACCTCCAAGTAACGGTTAGCCTCGCGGGCGAGATCAAATGCCTGATTTAATCCGGCGCGGAAGTGACGCGCGGCGATTTGCTCGCCCACGGCGTCGAAGCCGGCCTCGATCTTGCGCAACAGTTCGCGATCCACATCGTCCAACTCTCCCGGCGTGGGGATCGCCTCGAAGTACTTGTGGGTGAGCGAGAGGACGCGATGCGAGAGGTTGCCCCAGACGCCGACCAGCTCGTTGTTGTTGCGGCGCACGAAATCATCCCAGAAGAAGTCGCTGTCGCTGGACTCCGGCATCACGACGGTAATGTAATAGCGGATCGCGTCGGCGTCGTAGCGCGAGAGGAGGTCGAGAATGGAGATCATATTGCCCCGGCTCTTGGAGAATTGGGTTCCGGCGAGGTTCATGAACTCGTTGGCGGGCACATCATAGGGCAGATTGAGCGTCTTGTCGGGATCATCCTCGTAGAGGCGCGCCACGCCGATCAACTCCGCCGGCCAGATCACCGTGTGGAAGACGATGTTGTCCTTGCCGATGAAGTAGAGCGTCAGCGCCTCGGGATCATACCACCAGGCTTTCCACGCTTCGGGGTTGCCCATCAGCTTGGCCCATTCGATGCTGGCCGAAAGATAGCCCATCACCGCCTCGAACCAGACGTAGAGCCGCTTGTCGCCGTAATCCTCCAGCGGCACCGGGATGCCCCACGCAATATCGCGGGTGATGGGGCGCCCGCGCAGACCATCCTTGACATAGTTCAACGAGAATTTGATGACGTTGGGCCGCCAATCCTCTTTATCATCATCTTCTAAGTAAGCCAACACCTCCGGCTCCAGCTTTGCCAGATCCAAGAGGAAGTGCTCGGTCTCTCGCAGAACCGGCTGGGAGCCATCGATCTTGCTGCGCGGATTTTCCAATTCGAGCGCATCCAACAACTTGCCGCACTCATCACACTGATCGCCGCGCGCCTCCTCGTAGCCGCAGTAGGGGCATGTCCCTTCGATGTAGCGATCAGGCAGGAAGCGCTCGGCGGTCTCGGAGTAAAATTGTTTTTGCGTCTCAGTGTAGAGATAGCCCTGCTCCAGCAAGCGGAGGAATATATCCTGCGCCACCTGATGATGGTTGGGCGTGTCGGTGTGGGTGAAGAGGCTGTAGGAGATGCCGATCTCCCGCTGGGCCTCCAAGAATCGCTCGTGATAGCGCTCGTAGACCTCCTCCGGCGAGATATTCTCCTTTTCGGCTTTTAGCGTGACGGGTGTCCCGTGGGTATCGGAGCCGGAGACCATCAGCACGTCATTACCGGCCAAGCGATGATAGCGCCCGTAAATATCGGCGGGCAGATAGGCGCCGGCCAGGTGCCCGATGTGCAGATCACCGTTGGCATACGGCCACGCAATGGATACTAAGACTTTTTTATTCATGATGCTACCTCCTTGAGAAATAAGTTAAAAGTTGCAAGTTGCAAGTTTTAAGTTGCAAGTTGCAAGTTGCAAGTTGCAAGTTAGTTAGTGTCTTAAAGGATTCGCCACTAAGCACGGCGGCTCCTACGGCCATCGGGCCGTTGGGTCAAAGAGAAACCGCGTGCCACCTTCACGAAGCCG
>JBKHCQ010000065.1:0-12219 GCA_046541755.1 Anaerolineales bacterium
TGATATTAATTAAAGACACCTCGTGATGTTACTGCTCATCGCCCTCCATCCCAACCACAGCGGGAAGCGCTGATCTGTTGTATCAGTTTAGTTTTATAAGTAGATCAAGGTGCAACGCACTTGGACCTAAATAATGTTACCCCTGATGCAGTACATGCCTTGGTGTTAAGCCCCACAGTGCGTTGCACCTCACAAAACTAAACGACGTTGATCTATTTATTCAATGACGCCTAGTTGAAAAGAGGTAACCCAATGGCAATCGCAAACGGACAGCGGTTACAAGAGCGATACCACATCATTTCCAAGTTAGGAACTGGCGGGATGGGCGCAGTCTATCAGGCCCAGGATACGCGCTTGAATGTTAGGGTCGCGTTGAAGGAGATGTTTCCCCCGCCCAATTTGGACGCGGCCTCCATCCACGCGCTTAACCAGCAATTCCAGCAGGAAGCGCAGATTCTGGCGCGCCTCAAACATCCCCACCTGGTACGGGTCAGCGATTATTTCATCGAGCGCGGGAATGCCTATCTGGTGATGGACTTTATTCAGGGCCATAGCTTAGCCGAGCATATCCGGCGCACCGGCCCGCTGCCCGAAGACCAGGTGGTGACGTGGGGTGGACAATTGTTGGACGCCTTAGCTTACTGTCACGCTCAGGACATTATCCACCGCGATGTAAAGCCTCAAAACGTGATCATCCAATCCAACGGCGATGCTGTGTTGGTGGACTTTGGATTGGTGAAGCTCTGGGACCCGGACGATCCCCGCACGAAGACGGCGATGCACGGCATGGGGACGCCGGAGTACGCGCCGCCGGAGCAGTATGGGATCGCGGGCGGCCACACCGACGCCCGCAGCGACATCTACAGCGTGGGTGCGACGCTCTATCACGCGCTCACCGGTCACGCGCCTCCCACGGCAACGCTGCGCATGGCGGATCCGGAGCACTTCAAGCCGCTGCAAACCATCGCCCCGCACGTGAGCAAGAACATTGCGAAAACCATCATGAAGGCATTAGAATTGGCCCGCTCACAGCGTTGGCAGCGGGCCGAGGAGATGGCGGAGGCGCTGGGATACTCGATTTCGACCACGACCCTGCGGGTGATCACGGAGAAGAAAACCACCTCTACGGGGGAGGAGGGCAAAACCGTGACGATGACAGGGCCGATGGCCCCGATCAAGCAACTTCGCACCGTCCCTCTTTGGGGATGGGGCGTGGGCGGCGTGATCGTAATTGCGCTGATCATCGGCTTGGTGTTCGGAAGAGGCGATGCATCCCCGCTCGCTCATGCCACCGCAACACCGACGATAGCAGAGGCTATCAGCACGCCTTCACCCTCCCCCACACTTTCCCCGACCCCCTCGCCCACGCCGAGGAACTCCCCGACGCCGCGAGCGCCCAAGCCCGAGCCATCCAGCACATCGCCGCCGACCGAGACGCCGACCCAGACGCCCTCGCCTACGTCGCAACCGCCAACCGCGACGCCTATCCCACGCTCACCCACCTTGACGGGACCAGCTCAGGGCGGCACGTATGCCAGCCCGATCACCTTCCAATGGGATGGAACGCTCGGCGCGGGGCAATCGTACCAGGTCACGGCGTATCATAGTGAAAGCCGCCAGACGCTGCGCAGCGATCCATTGACGGCGCAAAGTTGGACGGCGGATCTGCCCGGCGATAAGTTCGGCGAGTGGCGGTGGTCGGTGTCGGTGCTCCAAGGCGGAAGCGCCATCGCCACATCGCCCGAGGGGATGTTCTGGTTTAATCCATGCCCTGGTTGCGGCGATGGCGGCGGCGACGACGGCCCCCAACCCACGCCCACGCGATAACGATAATGAGAGCCATAGGAGAAGGAGTCGCTCGCTGATTCAGCCATACAAGGTCAAACCAGTTTAAGCGCATCATAAGGAGAAGCCCTAAAAATATTCACCGGCCTTACATTCTGACAGCTAAATTTTAGTAGTGTCTGTGACTGCCCTTGGTCAAATCTTTGGATTGAAAACATTTTATCATGTTCAGATACCAGCAGGAGGGTACAGGATGAGATCACAAAACGATTTCCAAAGCAGGCTTGTCGCTATAGTTGGTTTGATCGTAGGCGCGCTATTGATTGGCTCCCAGGTTTGGGTTTACAATGCAAGCTCACTGCCGGTTCAGGCTGAATTGGCTACATCGATAGAGAATCAATCCCCGGACGATGCTCTACAACTAGAAATATCATTCTCCAACAATGTCTTGATCGGCGTCGTCACCCTCGCCGATAAGACGGGTCAATTGCAAACAAATGTACGCGGCCAGGCTCATCTACTGAATGCATCGGGTCATCGACTCGCCACAATCTCTCTCCAACCTCTCGCCCCTGGGGAATTTCGCCTGATAGCGCCCCTCAAGCAGATCGAAACCACCGGATATTTGGACGTTCACTTATCGCCCCCGGGGGCAAGTGTGGGACATCGCGCCGTGTACCGCGTGGATCGCGACCGGCAGAGCGTGACGCGCACGAGCGCGCCGTTCAGTTCCGACATCGATTCACACGCCCACCCCGATGCTTCGCGCGCGCCGCAGTTATCCGACGGCCCCGACGAATTCGGCTACACGTGGAGCGACCAAGTCGCCTATGAGTGGGTCGATCTCTCAGAAGGGACGAGCATCACCCCCGGCGTCGATCTGCGCGATGACGATTGGGTGGGGCCTTATGACATCGGCTTTACGTTTAATTTCTACGGTCAAGACTACACCCAATTTTATATAGATTCGAACGGCTACATCGGATTCGATGAGACGCAGACCGCCTCGTACTACGCCAATACCCGGCTCCCTCACGCCGGCCGGCCCAACGGCTTGATCGCCCCCTTCTGGGACAACTTCGATCCCTCCCAAGGCGGGGAGGTGCGTTTCTGGACATTCGGATCCGACCCTGATCGCTATTTGGTCGTAGAATGGACCCAGGTACCTCTACATGACAGCTCCTCAGATACCCAGACCTTCCAGGTCATCCTATATGAGGGCAGCAACGACATCAAATTTCAATATCCCGACACACGCCAAGGGGAGTACGGCGACCGCCGATCCGGCACTGTGGGCATCGAAAATGAGGATGGCACGATTGGATTAGAGCACCTCTACCTCATCCCCATCACCCAGACCTACGCGATCCAGTTTGATTACCATCGCTCGGATTACAACGCCTTTATGACGCCGGGACGTCAAGGCTCACCGGCCGCGCCGGGAGAGATAGCCGAGTTCCCCCTGACCGTGAGGAACTTGGGCGCCAACGCCGACACCTTCACCTTGAGTCGACCAGCGTATAACGGCTCCAACTGGTCCGTGGGCTTCTACGAGGCCGATGGTTCAACGCCGCTGGCGGGCAACAGCACGGGGACAATCCCCGCGAGCGGTGAGAAGGAGATCGTAGCCAAAGTCCAGATTCCGACCGGGGCCGCCAACGGGGATTGGACGCGCGCCACGATTCGGGCCACATCGCAGGCCAACGCCTCAGAATACCATGAGGTCACAATAGACACGATGGTCGGCACGACCTTCGCCCAAGCCTATACGGATAACGAGAGCGGCGACGGCACGGAGGATTCAGAGAACTATTTCGCCCTGATCGAAGAAGGGGAACACTTCAGCAAGCGCTTGACGACCGATCAGGATGACTCCTCGTACGCCGGCGTGGCAACCACCCCGAAGGGCCATACCGTGAACGTCTGGAACACGGAGTATCACAATGGCGCCACTTGGGTGATCGAAATCAACTACGCGATTGTGAATCCCACCGGCAAGTTCGTGGTGCCGGTGACGCGCTTGACCGACAACTCCGGGGCAGGATCAACCACCTACGACTTCAGTCCGGCCGTCGACGTGGCCGCCAATGGCCACATCGCCATCGGATGGGCGCGCCAGCCGGGCACGTACAACGTGTGGTACAGCGTGGTGGACGATAGCGGCGGCACGGTGCGGGCGCCCACGCCGCTGACGAGCAACATCGGGGACTATCCGCGCGACTATCCCCCCTCGGTGGCGGCGCTGAAGGACGGTCGTTTCCTGCTCGCCTGGGAGCATGCCGCCGCTTCGGGCGGCCCGGTGGATATTAAATACGCTATTCTGAACAACGACGGTTCGATAGCTAAGTCGGCGACGATGCTTACGGATGGCGCGGGCCTCAGTATGACGCCGCGCGTCGCCCCGATGCCCGATGGACAAGCCGCGATTGTATGGACGACCTATAATGTCAGTGGGTATCCAGAGATCGCCTACGCCATCCTAAATAGCAACGGTGATGTGACCTTAGCTCCAACCACCATCACCGGCAACGGTAGCAGCAGCGCGAGGAGCTATTACGCCGACATCGTCGCGCTCTCCGATAATCGTTTAGCCGTGGCCTGGACGCAACAATACGATAGTGACCGGCAAATTCAATATACCATCCTCAGCGGTGAGACGCCGCCAACCCCCACGCTGACGCCCACATCATCGGCGGGCGGCATTAACGGGAAGGTCAGGTATCAGGGTACCGGCATCTCCGGCATCCATCTCGCGCTGCGCTTCTACGATGGCTCTAACTGGTCCACGGCGGATACGACGACCACGCAGGCCGATGGCAGCTACGAGTTCACGGGGGTCGCCAGCTTGACCTCGGGCCAAAAGTACTATGTGCGCTTCCAAAATGGGGAGTACGGGAACACCTCCAACTCGGATTACCTGGCATTTTGGAGCAGCTTTCAACTCACCTCCTACACCGCTGGGACAAGCGCGGCGGGCGGCGATTTCGACATCGCTGATATTCCGCTGGTGTCGCCCGATTCCAGCATAACAGCGCCCTTGCCGCAAATGTTCCAGTGGACCCAGCGCGCGGCCACGACATCGGATAGCTACGAATTCAACCTCTTCGATCCGGCGGACAATGATCCATGGTGGTGGACCGATCCACGCCTGGGCTACGTCGGCAGTTACACCCTGGAGAGCCTTCCCGCCGGATTCAGCACCGGCGCAGAATATGGCTGGAATGTGTGGGTGTATGGGCCAGATGGCGGCTATGGCGTCTCATATTACTATCGGCGCATCACCTTCTCCTCCGGCTCAGATCCCACACCCACACCCACACCCACACCGACATCAGAACCTGACGGCATCTACGGCAACGTAACGCTAAATGGCGCAGCGGCGAGCGGCGTCGAGCTAATCTTGCGCTACTATAATGGTTCTGATTGGTCTACTCGAGCGACCGTCACGACCGATAGCAACGGGGACTACATCTTCACCGGCGTCCCCAGCTTGGGCAGCGGCGAGAGATATTACGTACAGTATACTAACCCTAGTGAGACGGCCAATGGGCGCTTAGGGCTATGGAACGGGGCCAGCATCACATCCTACGCAAGTGGCAGCCGGTTGCACGGCGGCGATTTTGACATCAAAGATATTCCCCTTCAATCCCCGGCGAACGGGAGTAGTGTGACGCTGCCGCATACCTTTCAATGGGATTTCCGAGGCATCGCCTCAGACGATCATTATCAGTTTTTCATTTTAGACCCGGTGGATAATAACTTGGCCTATATTAACCGAGGCTACGATAACAGCGTGACCATCAACACCCTGCCGAGCGGCTGGCCCTCGGGCCGCCAGTATGGCTGGTGGGTCAGTGTCTGTCAGGACGCCGACTGCACGGCCTACGGCTGGTCTTATGAAATCCGCAGCGTCACGATCAACACCACGGCGCGGTCAGGAGAGGAGCCGGCGACCCGATTCGAATCTATCTCGCCGGTGACTATGACGGATGACGATGTTTTGCTAAGAGAGTTTCCTTCACCGCGTACAGAGACGAACCGCGCGGCCCCTGACGTTGCCCCCAACCGGACGATGGACATCCCGATCTCTATGGATCCTATGGAGGGTACGCGCTCGCCCAGATCGACGCCGGCGGCCCCGCCGCAACCTCGCGGCCCATCGCAGGCCATCTACACCGTTCCCAACGATCTGAGCACTGCCAACATCTACGTCTCCCTCACAACCGACGAGGACGACAACCTGATTATGACCTGGTTGGATGACGCCAGCGCCCAATACCTCTTCTACGCGCTGGCCGATAGCAGCGGGAACACCCACACACCGGCCACCATCTTCCAGCGCACCCGCCGCAGCTATCTGTGGTCAAGCTGGAACGGCTACGGCAACGATTCGCTGCTCCGCGCCCACGCCGTGTACCTGCCCGTCGCACTCAAAGTATACCAATCGCAGACGCCCGGCCCAACGCCGACGCCCACCCCGACGCCCAAACCGCTCACCAACGGCGGCTTTGAGAGCGGCAACTTATCGGGCTGGACGCCGGGCTGGACAGAGACCGGCGGCGCGGGACTGGCGCCCCAAGCTGTCACGTCGAGACGGCACAGTGGAAGCTACGCCGCCGTGCTCGGCCAGGAAAACGCCCCGTGTGAGACCGGGAAGGGCGGCTTAGTCGGTCAGTCGTGGATCTACCAAGACATCGAGGTGCCCAATTCTAGCTCGCCCCAATTATCTCTCTACTACCGGATCTTCACCTACGACAAGCTCAACGCCGATGAGTACGACCGCTTCGAGGTCTTCATCGGCGGGACGCTGCTGGGCCGCTTTGGCAACACCGGTCAGCAAGGGTGCCCTGATGTGAAGGATCTCAACTGGCAACAGTTCACCTACGACCTGAGCGCCTATCGCGGCCAGACCATCCGGCTCCGGCTGGTCAATATCACCCATCCCGATGATTGGTTCGGCACGTGGACGTACGTTGACGATGTGAGCGTGACGCCGTAACGCGCGACGACACGCCAACACATAGAGCCGCAGATTCGATGCTAAGGAACGCAAGCTGATGGGCAGCGAATCTGCGGCTTATTTACTATCGACCAAGGAGCTACTCAAGATATCCAAAGAGAAAAATGAAACCATCCGTGTGTTGTTAGTAGAAGATTACGATCTTTTGCGAATGGCGATCACAGATATTTTCAAGCAAAATGCAAGCTACACTGTACATCAGGCCGCCAATGGCGTAGAAGCGATCCCGCTGTTGGCCCAATACAATATCGATGTAGCCATTATCAATTGGGAGATGCCAGAGATGAATGGCCTGGAATTGTCAGACTATATGCGTGAGAGACCTCGTTACGCCAAGATACCGATTGTGCTACTTAGCGCCAGAGAAACAACGGAGGAAATTGCCCGCACTCGCGGATTACAAGGTTCCATTCAAAAGCCTTTTGATCCCAATGAATTATGCCAAATCGTCCAGGATGTTTTGAATGACGCCAAAACAACAGAGGAAACTCCATAAATCACAGGCTTTTAGGCAGAGGGATGCAATGAACCAAGCGGGGAAACAGCCGACGGCTAAGCGGTATCTGGCGCTCTACTTCGCGCTCACCATTCCGCTGGCATGGCTATTTTGGATTCCGATGACGCTCATCCAACGCGGCATCTGGACGCCACCGGTGCCCGTTCCGATGCTGGTGTGGTCCACGCTGGGCGCCGCCTCCCCCTTGATCGCACTCAGCATCATCGAGCGGGTCAGCGACGGCGAGGTCAAGCTCCAGGCCATCTTCGAGCGCGTCCGGTTGCGAGAGTGGCGATCCCCGTGGACGTTAGCCAGTCCCGTCATCATCATCGGCATCCACCTGCTGATGACGGTGAGCTATTTCGGCGTCGCGGCGGTCCAAGGCGTCGCTCCCGGCCCGCTGCGCCTCTTCGATCCAGAGGTATTCGCCACGTTGGGCTGGTGGATTCTGCTGGTGATGGTGATCCACTTCTTCTCCGCCTTACTCACCAGCCCCGTCCTTGAGGAGCCGGGATGGCGCGGATTCGCGTTTGAGCAGCTCCAACATTACGTCCCCCGCGACGTCGCCAGCCTCATCGTGGGCAGCTACTGGTGGCTCTGGCATCAGGGGATGAACGTGGCGTTCGACCTGATGCCCACGCCATATGGCTACCTCTCGATGCTGTTAGACTCCTTCGCCATCGACGCGCTCTACACTCTGAGCGGGGGCAATTTATTCGCAGCTATGTTGGCCCATCAAGGGATGGGCACGGTATTCACGTTCCTGATCCCGCTGCCGAACCTGTGGTATCTGCTGGTGATCAAGCTGGCGGCGATAGCGGCCCTCCGAGACCAGATCCATCGCCGCATGAGGAGAGAAAAATGAACGAAGGGAATGGAAGCAGAACTTTGAGTATCGTGCGCTGGATCGCGAGGATCTCCGCCGGCCTGGCCGCCGCACTGATCCTGATCATCTTTATCGGCGAGGGCATCTCAGAGGGATTTGAGCCGCTCCTACGCCTGACCGCGCGCGAGTCCCTGATGATGGTCGCATTCTTCGCCGTGTGGCTGGGCCTGGTGTTGGGCTGGCGCTGGGAGTTATATGGCGCGCTGCTCACCATCGGTGGATTGATCGCCTTCTATCTGCTGGATTATCTCTTCTCCGGGACCTTTCCACGCGGGCCATTCTTCCTCATCTTCACCGCGCCCAGCTTACTCTTTCTCTACTGCGGGCTACAGGAACGGAAGGCTGCGGGCGACGCGGGCAATTGATTCGTACATAATCCGCCATAATCTGAAGCGGCCCTCCACGACGACTGATTGTCGGAAAGCATCTCGCCGAAGATTGAAATCCCCGGCTACTAAGCGCAAGTCAACCGAAGTTGGCTCCATTTCTACGCAGGTTATTTACAGTCGGTCTTCAGCCAACTTCAGCTTTTAGCCGGCGATTCATCCGCAGGCGCAGGCGCGCAAGCCGCCTTTTTCGACGATCAAGCATCACACCCGAATTCGGTTGCCATCCTGGCTTTTCATTGTATGATTGCCTTGGCATCACATCCCGTAACATCGCCGCCGATCACTTTTACACCTTATCAAATAAGGCAGTGAAGGTTAGCAGCGCATCCACCGCTGACCCCCTTCTCTGCCTTATCTTTTTGAGCCAAATCATCAGGGAGGTTATCGAAAACCGTGAAAGTACAACGGCATCAACTATTCGGCATCCTATTGACAAGTATGGGCGCGTTGGCCTTAGAGGTCGTGCTCACCCGGATCTTTTCCGTCACGATGTGGTATCATTTTGCCTTCTTAGCAATTTCACTGGCGCTGATGGGGAGCGCGGCCGCCGGCGTGTTCTTATATTTCTTCCCCACGCTGAGCCAGCCTAAAAACGCCCAGCGCGCGATTGGATGGATCGGCATCGCGTTGGCGTGTTTGGTTCCACTGACATTTCTGCTCTATTTGAAGATCCCCTTCCGGCCGGTCTTGATGAATCGCATCGCCTGGATAGACACCGAACAACTCCTCTGGCTGATTTTGATCTATCTAGATTTGGGCCTTCCCTTCTTCTTCTCCGGGATGATCCTATCGCTGGCCCTGGCCAGATGGTCGGAGGAGGCCGGGCGCATCTACTGGGCCGATCTCACCGGCGCCTCGTTGGGATGTTTGTTCAGCGTGCTCGCGCTGGATAGCCTGGGCGGCGTGAACGCGCTCCTGGCCGTGGGCGTGCTGCTGGGGATTGCCAGCTTCTGCTTCAACGAGGTCTGGCGCCCGCGTCGCGCGAGGCAATACGTCGCAATCGCCGGCGTCATCCTGTTGACAGGCGTGCTGATCAGCAATCTCAGCGCGCCGTGGATCCGGATCCAAGTGAACAAGGCCGGCGGCGTGGAGCCAGACCCGATCTACGAAAGATGGAACGCCCAATCACGGGTGACCGTCTACGAGACCCAGAGGTATCCCTTCTTCTGGGCCGTCTCCCCGGAGAATTGGGAGAAGACGGTCGTGGAAAGCACGACCTTTTCCCACGCGCTGCTGCTGATCGACGCCGTGGCCGGGACGCCCATCCAGCACTTCGACGGCGACCTTCAACAGATCGCCTTCCTGCGCTACGACTTGACCTCGCTGGCCTACCATCTGATCGACCAACCGCAGACGTTGGTCATTGGGCCGGGCGGCGGGCGGGATGTGCTCGCCGCGCTGGCCACCGGCGCGCCCCACGTCACGGCGGTGGAGGTGAACCCGGCGGTCATCGATGCGGTGCGCCACGACTTCGCCGACTTCTCCGGGCGCATCTACGAGCGCCCCGATGTCAAGGTGGCCATCGCCGACGCGCGCGGCTTCATTGAGCGCAGCGCCGAGCACTACGACGTGATCCAGGCTTCGCTGATCGACACCTGGGCCGCCGGGGGATCGGGAGCATTCGCGCTTTCGGAAAACAGCCTCTACACGCGCGAGGCGTTCGAGACCTACTACGAGCACCTGACCGAGCGCGGCATCCTCACCGTCTCGCGGTGGTATCTAGATGGGCGTCCGGCGGAGACGATGCGCTTGGCGGCGACGGGTATGGCGGGCTGGGAGGCCGGCGGCGTCGAAGATCCACGCCAACACATCGCCGTGGCGGCGTTCGCCAGTTCGAGCGCGCAGACCGAGGGTCTGTCCACCGTACTCTTCAAGCGCCAGCCCTTCACGGCTGAGGAAGTTGTACAACTGCAAGAAGCCGCCGACTCGCTGGGCTTCACGATCATCTACGCGCCCGGCGTCGCCCCGCACGAGACCGTCGGGGAGTTCATCACCTCCCGCGATCACGAGGCCTACATCGCGGCGTATCCCCTGGACATCTCCCCCGCCACCGATGACCGGCCCTTCTTCTTCAACCTGGTGCTGCTGGGCGATCTCATCGATCCGGCGTTGAGCGCCAGCGGCGTTTACCGCACGAGCATGGAAGCCATCGTCATCCTCTTCACCGTCATTGGAGTCAGCCTCTTCCTGGCCGTGACGATTATCCTCGTACCTCTACTCGTCGGTTCGTGGCGGGGTGGATTGGCGCGCCCCTCCTTCCCCCTGCTCGGCTACTTCAGCGCGCTGGGAGTCGCCTTCATGTTAGTAGAGATTCCCACCATCCAAAAGCTCACCGTGTATTTAGGGCGACCGGTCTACTCGCTCGTCGTCGTGCTCTTTTCGCTGTTACTTTCCAGCGGCCTGGGCAGCCTGTGGAGCAGTCGCTGGCCTGCCGATAAGCTCACGTCGCGCCTCAAGATCGCGCTGGCCGCGCTCGTCATCGTGATCCTACTGCACACGCTGCTGAGCATCCCCGTCTTAGAAGCGACGCTCAAATTGCCCTTGGCCGCGCGCTTGCCCGTGGCGATTCTGCTGCTCTGCGTGTTGGGGTTCTTGATGGGCATCCCCTTCCCCACCGGGATTCGCTGGGCGGGCGGCCAGCAGCCCGGCGTGGTGCCGTGGCTGTGGGGCGTCAACGGCGTTATGTCGGTGCTCGGCTCCGCCTCGGCGACGGCCTTGGCCATCCACGTGGGCTTCCGTCTGACGATCTTCGCCTCCGCCATCGTCTACGCGCTCGCGCTGGCGTTGATGTGGCAGATCACGCGCCTCGCGGCAGGAGAAGCATAACAATGGCGTTTCGGGATTGGTACTGCGAGGATGTGCTCTCCGGCAAGATCGAGGTGCGCAAGGTGTGGGAGGACGACCGCGTGTTGGCCTTTCACCATCCGCAGCCCACATCCGAGATCCACGTGGTGGTCATCCCCAAGCGCCACGTGCCCTCGATTTTGGATCCGCTGGCGTTAGATGGCGCGTTGCTCTCCTCAATGGTGCGCGCGGTTCAGGAGACAGCGCACCAGCTTGGCCTGAATGAAACCGGCTTCTACGTCCGCACCAACGCCGCCGCGCCGGGCGTCACGCCGCACATGCACTGGCACATCAAAGGGCCGGGGGTGCCGTAAAGAATGTGAGAGGAAATGCCAGAGGAAGATTTCAGCACCGCGCGGGAGCAGCGCCAACGTAGCGCGTGAAAGGGCGACGGGAAACCGTCGCCCTTTCTCCACTCAAATCACCGCACCCTTGCGAAGGTTAACGAGAACCTTGGTAAAAGATTAATCGGCTCGTTGCGCCTACTACAAACTATTTGAGGTCACTTGCGCAACCTTCGCAAGGTTAGGCCTAATTTTCAAACAACCTCTTACATCAAGCGGTCGTACAGCACCTCGAGGTTGATGGTGGGACAGACCGTGGCGTCGCACTCCAGCGTCTGCGCGGCGGCCGCCATCCCCAAGCGGACGGCTTCGCCGGGCGAGACATCCTCCAGCAGACCGAAGGCCACCGCCGCCGTCAACGCATCCCCCACGCCGGTGGCGTCCACCACATTGACAGGAAACGCCGGCACCCGCCCGTTCTCCTCGGTGGTGGCGTAGAACAATCCCTCCGCGCC
>JBKHCQ010000066.1:0-12165 GCA_046541755.1 Anaerolineales bacterium
ACCTCCTTAGCCTTACCGATCCAAAATTCTAATCCACCGTCAACGTTTTGCTCAAATTTCTGGGGAAATCGGGGTCGTAGCCGCGCAGGACGCTCATCCGATACGAGAGAAGTTGGAGCGGGAGGACGGCGAGGATCGATTGGATATAAGGATCGGTCGTGGGCAGGGGGATCAGGTCGTGGGCGTTGGCGCGCAAGCGCGCATCCTCCGCGCCGATGGCGATGGCCCGCCCGCCGCGCACGGTCGATTCATTGATGCCACTCACCATCAACGGAACATCCTCCGGCCCGGCGACGAAGAGCACCGGATAGCCCTCGTGCACCGCCGAAAGCGGCCCGTGCTTGAACTCGGTGGAGAGCATGCCCTCGCAGTGCGCATACGTCACCTCCTTGAGCTTCAGCGCGCCCTCCAACGCGATGGGATAGGTCGCGCCGTAGCCCAGACAATACATATCATCCCATGCATTGATGGTTTGCGCCAGTTCGATGATGAGCGCATCCACTTGATCGATGGTCTCGGCGACCAGATCGGGGAGCCGGGCCAACTGCGCCGTATCGTGGCCGCCCAAGCGCAGCGCAATATAAAGGAAGGCCAACGCCTGATTGATAAAGGTCTTGGTCGCGGGCACGCTGATCTCGTAGCCACAGGCCAGCGGCAGATAGCACGCGCTCTCCTTGGTGAGCGTGGAGCCGATGACGTTGACCAGGCCCAGAATCTCCATCCCGCGCGCCCGCCCCGCCGATAGCGCGTCCAGCACATCCTTGGTCTCCCCGCTCTGGCTGACGAAGATGCCCGCGTCGTCGGGGCCGACCGTGGGCAGATACTGGGGCTTGAATTGCGGCGCGATCACGGGCACGGCGGAGCATCCCGCCAACTGGGCCAGATAGACGGAGCCGAGCATCGCGGCGTGGTAGCTGGTGCCGCAGGCGATGAGGTAAAGTTGGCGGGCGGCCCGCACGTGATCCAGGAAGGTCTCGACGTATGGGGAAGCATCTAACAGGTGCAACAGCTCCCGCATCACCTGGGGCTGCTCGTGGATTTCTTTGAGCATAAAGTGCGCATAGTTGCCCTTCTCCACGGCGTCCATGCTTTCCGTGATCGTTTCGATGGTCACGGGAACCGCCTGATTGGTCTCGACGCTGTGCAGCGCCACGCCCTCGGGCCGGAGGATGACGATCTCGCCATCTTGGGGATAGACCACCCGGCGCGTCAGCGGCAAAATCGAGGGCAGATCGGAGGAAATGCAGGTGAAATCCTCGCCGATGCCGGCCACCAGGCCGGAGCCTTTCTTGAAGGCGTAGAGCACCTCCTCATCCACGCGCCCGATCACGAACGCATAGTCGCCCTCCAGATCATCATAAGCGCGGCGGATGGACTCGACCATACTGTGGCCCTGATCGACGTAGCGCTCGACGGCGTGGACGCACGACTCGCCGTCGTTGGTGGAGCGCACCGTCATCCCCTCGGCGATAAACTGCTCGCGCAACTCGACGTTGTTGACCACGTTGCCGTTGTGCGCCCCGACTAAGTCGCCGTCGGAATCAAAATGCGGCTGCGCGTTGACCTGTGAGGGCGCGCCGAAGGTCGCCCAGCGCAACTGCGTGATCCCGCGCGTGCCGGACATCTCCGCGAAGCCCAAGCGCTCGGCCACCGCCTGCACCTTACCCACATCCTTGCGCAAATCGGCGGCGCCATCCGCGCCCATCGTCGCGCATCCGACGGAATCGTAGCCCCGGTAGGAAAGCCGCTGCGCCGCCGCGATGAGCATCGGGCCGAGCGGCTGCGCATCGCGCGTGATAATCCCAAAAATTCCGCACATAACCTGGTCCCTCACTTGTAAGTCTTAGATTTGGTCGAAATAGAAATACAGACTATTCGCATCGTAAAGGAAAGCCAAAGTCCTGACAAGTGACAAGTTGCCTATTTGGGGAAGTGCAGGCGCGACATCAAGCGCGATGTTGCGTCTTCCCCCACTACATATATAATCAGTTGATGTAAATATAACTCACAGCCCACCGCCCCAAGAGGAGCTATGTCACTGCGAACGCTGTACCAATCACTCTTAGATAGCAATCTCGCCCGTCTGCGCGCCATAGCCGAACAATGGCAGATCGAGTTGACGGCGGATCGGCGGGCCGATGTGGCCGCCGAGCTGACCGACGAGATGGCGCGCATCGAGAACGTGGAGCGGGCGTGGCGCGCGCTCACCGAGCAACAGCAGGCAGCCTTGACCGATCTGTTGCAGCGCGGCGGCGCGATCCCGTGGCTGATCTTCTCCCGGCGCTGGGGCGACGTCCGCGCGGTGGGGCCGGGCCGCCTGGAGCGCGAGGCGCTCTGGCGCGACCCCATCTCGCCGGCCGAGGGGCTGTGGTACTGGGGCTTCATCCAGCGCGCGTTCGCCCCCCAAGAAGACGACCAGGTGGAGATGGCCTTCGTGCCGGAGGAGCTGCAACTCTACCTCCCCACCCCGCCGCCGCTGGAGATCCCGCCGCCGGAGCCGGCAGCGCCGCCACAGCACATCCTCCCCGGCGACGATACGCTCGCCGACGCGCTGGTGACGCGCTGGGCGCGGTTGCAATCGCAACGCAGCCAACCCGCGCCGGATCACGACCCGGCCTCGGCGGAGGCGCTGCTGGAGACGCTGGCCTTAGAGCAGGGCTGGATTCGCGTGGATGAGCAGGGCCGGCGCCATCCCGTCGCCGAGCCGATGTTGGCGTGGCTGCGGGCCGATCCCTGGGCGCAGTGGACGGCCCTGGTCGAGGCGTGGCTCTCGAGCCGCCGCTGGAACGACCTGGCCGCCGTGCCCACCCTCTCGCCCGGCCCCGACGCGGGCTGGCCGAACGATCCCCTGGCGACGCGGCGCAATTTCTTGGCCGTGATGGAGCACTGCGCAGCGGACGTGTGGTACGACCTGACGGCCTTCGTTACGTACATCAAGACCCACGCCGCCGATTTTCTGCGCCCCACGGGCAACTACGATGTCTGGGCCTTGCGCGACGCCGCCTCCGGCGAGATGTTGCGCGGATTCACGGCGTGGGAGGCCATCGAGGGCGCGTGGGTGCGCTTTGTCATCACCGGCCCGCTGCACTGGCTGGGATTGGTCGATCTGGGGCGCGAGACGCCGACCTCGGCGCCAGACGCCTTTCACATTCGTAGCAATGGAGCCGGGGCCGCCCTGCTCTTAGATGCGCCGCCGCCTGATCTGCCAACTCCCCCGCCGGTGCAGTTGGGCGACGCCGGAGTGTTGCGCGCGCCCCGCCGCCGCCGCTACGAGCGCTTCCAGTTGAGTCGCGTCGCGCGGGCGCTGGGCCGCCGAGATAACTACTACGACTATCGCCTGACGCCCACGTCGTTGGCGCGGGCGCGACGACAGCACATCCCCTTAGATCGACTGGTGGATTTTTTGACGGAGGCGCTGGGCCACGATCTGCCGGAGCCGCTGCGCGCCGCCATCACCCAGGGCTATGAGCAGGGCGAGCAGGCGCGGGTCGCGCCGGCCCTCCTGCTCCAGGTGCACGATCCGGCGCTGTTAGAGCAACCGGGGCTGGCCCGCTGGATTCGCAAGCAACTCGGCCCGCGCACCGCCGTGATCCGCGAGGCGGATCGCGAGCGCGTGATCGCCTATCTAATCGAAGCGGGGATTTTGCCGGAAATCTCCGGCGCCCTGGCAAAAGACGATGAACAATCCCACGAGGAGAGAACAACCAATGGTTAATCCACACCTGAAGGCGGTTGCCAAGGGCTTTTACGCGCGCTTCGGCAGCGCGCCCGACCTCATCGTGCGCGCGCCGGGCCGGGTAAATCTCATCGGGGAGCACACGGATTACAACGACGGTCTCGTGATGCCCATCGCGGTGAACGTCGCCGTCTGGTTGGCGGCCAGTCCCAACCAGGAGAATTGGGCCACGCTGCGCGCGCGGGATATGGGCAACGCCGAGGCCCTCTTCCCCACCGACCACGTCCCCACCTCGGCGGGCGGCTGGGAAGATTATCCCAAGAGCGTGGTCTGGGCCTTCTTAGAAGAAGAGCTAACGCCCGTCAGCATCAACGCCGTCTTCACCTCGGAGATACCGGTCGGGGCGGGGCTGGCCTCCTCGGCGGCGGTGGAGGTGGCCTTCGCCTATGCGTGGGATCAACTGAGCGGCTTCGATCTCTCGCGGGAGAAATTGGCGCGGCTCTGTCATCGGGCCGAAAATGGCTACGTCGGCATCGAGTGCGGCATCACGGATCAGATGGCAAGCGCGTGCAGCAAGGCCGGCTACGCGATGCTTTTGGATACGCGCAGTTCGGAGCGCGGGTACTTCGCGATGCCGCCGGGCGTGACGCTGGCCGTCGTCGATAGCGGCGTGCGCCGCTCGTTGGCCAATTCGGCGTACAACACGCGGCGATCGCAATGCGAGCAGGCGCTCCAGGAGTTGCGCGACTATCTGCCGGAGATCGCGTCGCTGCGGGATGTGCGGGTCGGCGATTTGAAGAGAGTTGGACATCACATTTCGGATGTGCTCTATCAGCGCGCGCGCCACGTCGTGCACGAGAATCTGCGCGTGGTGCGCATGGCGAAGGCGCTGCAAGGGCGCGATCTGGCGACGGCGGGCGCGATCCTTCAGGAAGGACACCGCAGCCTGCGCGAGGATTTCGAGGTGAGCACGCCGGAGTTGGACGCGCTGGTCGAAGCAGCGACCGAGGTGTCGGGATGCTACGGCGCGCGGATGACCGGCGCCGGATTCGGCGGCTGCGTCATGGCGCTCGTGGCGGAGGATGCAGCGCCCGACCTGCGCCGTCATCTGGATGAGGTCTATGCGGCGCGTTTTGATCGCCAACCGACGACCTATTTCATGCACGCCACCGACGGCGTCCGCGCGATGGATCTGCCCACGGGAGGAGCATGACATCTGTTGGCGGTAAAATGTCTAGAGACACTTGGGCGCATCGGATGCGAAGTGTAGGCTAGAATTGGCAACCACACTGGCGAAGGTTCCAGAAGGATTTTCAACCACGAGCTTTTTGGCCCATCGAGACTAACGCTGGCAACCAGAGGCATTCGCAACCCTCGCCAGGCGCACATTTGTTGTTTTGCTGCTTGGATGTTTTGTCGCTTTGCCGCTTTGTTATACATCAGAAGCGACACAGCTTATAGCCTGTCACCTTCTGATTTGATCATAAATTTCACAGCATAATCAAAAGGAGTCAACGAATGAAAATTGGCATTCCAAAGGAACGACTTTCTGGTGAGGAGCGCGTGGGGCTGACCCCGGCGGGGGTCGGGTTATTGACCAAGGGCGGCCACCAATGCTTCGTGGAGAACGGCGCGGGCGATGGCGCCGGATTTAACGATTATGATTATGAGCGCATGGGCGCGAACATCGTCTTCGACGCCAAAGAGCTGTACACGCGCAGTTCCCTGATCCTCAAGGTGCTGCGCCCCACGCCGGAGGAAATTTCGTGGATGTCTGACGGGCAGACAATTATGTGCTTCTTGGGCCTGACGCAGATTCCCGAAGAGGAATTGGCCGGGCTGAAGGATCGCAAGGTGACGGCGGTCGCCTACGAGATGGTCTCGCCCGACGGCAAGGATTTCCCCGTGCTCAAGACGATGAGCGAAGTGGCCGGACGCCTCTCGCCCTACATCGCGGGCAACCTGCTGCTGCGCCATAACGGCGGGCGGGGCGTGCTGCTCAACGGCGTGCCCGGCATCTCCGCCGGGGAGGTGGTCATCATCGGGGCCGGCGTGCTGGGGAAGAACGCGGCGTGCGCCTTCTTAGGCATGGGCGCCAAGGTCTTCGTGCTCAGCCGCTCCCTGGAGAATCTACGCTACGTCGATTCGCACTTCCGAGGCGAGGTGACGACAATGATCTCCCACGACTTCAACATCGCCTACACCACGCGCTTCGCGGATGTCGTAATCTGCGCCGTGCGGGTCCCTGGTCAGCATCCGCCCACCCTCATCACCCGCGAGATGCTCCGCACCATGCGCAAGGGATCGATCATCTTAGACTTCACTATCGACCACGGTGGATGTGTGGAGACCAGCCGCCCCACCACCTTTGAAAATCCCACCTACTTAGAAGAGGACATCGTGCATTTCTGCGTGCCCAACGTGCCGGGCGCCGTGCCGCGCACCTCGACGCACGCCTTCAACAACGCCGCGTGGCCCTACATCCAAAAAATCGCCGATATGGGCACCGCATCCGCGTTCGCCCAAGAGAAGGCGCTGAGCCAAGGCATCGTCATCCGCAACGGCGAGGTGTTGGAGAATATCCTCCTGCCGAAAGCTGATTAGCGCGCTCCCTCTTTTCTGTTATCCATAGCGGCGTCGGCGGGCAGATAGACTTCATTTTGAGTTGCAACATCAGGCTCACTAGTTAGGTTTTTTGTGAGGAAGTTATGCTAACCTGGATTGAAATAGACGGCTTTAAGAGCTTTCGCAACTTCAAAGCGCCTCTGGCATCCTTTCAAGTCATCATCGGCGCCAACGGCGTGGGCAAAAGCAACCTCTTCGACGCCCTGCGCCTGCTGGCAAATTTGGCCGAGACGGACTTGCGCACAGCTTTTTTGAAGGTGCGAGGCAATGCCGGCGAGCTTTTCACGGTGTTGCCCACGGACGAACACGTGGCAACGATGCGCTTCGCGGTGGAGCTATTTGTCGACCGGCACATCCGTGATGAATGGGGCAGCGAAGCGGAATTAAAATTTACGCGGATGCGCTATGAACTGGAAATCGCCCGACGCCCCGATGCCCAAGGCTTAGAACGGCCCTATGTCACGTATGAATCACTTGAACCGATTAATCGGGGTGAAGATGATTGGTTAAGCCAATTAGGAAAGCACCGTGATCGCTGGCTGCCAACCCTGCGCGGAGGACGAGGAACTCCCTTTATCTCGACAGAAGATGAGAGACGGGATGTCGCCACACTCTATCTCCATCAAGATGGACGTAGTGGTCGCAAAGCCACAGTCGCCGAAAAGGCCGAACGCACGGTTCTAAGCGGCGTCCTCAACACGGAGTTTCCCCACGCCTTTGCAGCCCGCGAGGAGATGCGAGCCTGGAAACGCCTCCAACTCAATCCCGTCATCCTGCGCGATCCAAGCCCGCTGGTCAATCCTCAGCATTTGAAAAGCGATGGTGAATTTCTGGCTGGAACGTTGGCCCGCTTAGACGCTGAGGATGAAATCATCCTGAAAGAGATCTCTGCCGATTTGGCCTATTTGGTGCCAGAAATCAAAGCTGTAGTGGTAGAGCCAGATCGCCCGCAGAATCGCTATCTGATCAAGGCCTACACCCGCGATGGCCGAGAATTCTCCTCCAGCGTCCTCTCTGACGGCACATTGCGTCTCCTGGCGTTGCTCACCTTGAAGTATGATCCGCAACATCGCGGCGTTTTGTGCTTTGAGGAACCAGAAAACGGCGTCCATCCACGGCGCCTCAAGCAGATGGTTGAGGAGATCTTGCGTCCCTTGGCAACGGACTTCGAGAGCGACGATGATCATATATGGCCGTTGCGGCAACTGCTGGTGAACACCCATTCGCCAGTGTTGGCGCAAGCCTTAGACGAGGAAAACCTGGCGCGTGAACTTCTCTTCGCTACGATGGTCACCCAGACCGCGCCGCTAGGTACAACGCGGGTCACACAAATGTATCCGGTGAAACCATCCACGCAGATGCGGTTGAATTTAGAAATCTCATCGGAGGTCGCGGACTACACATTAGGCCAAGTAATGACATACTTAGAAAGCGCCAATCCCAGCGAAATCATTGCACAATTGAAGGGTAATTAAGACAAAGATGAAGCAATTGGTTTTGGCGCTATACGCGGAAGGTTCCACGGACGAGCGCTTCTTACCTCGGATTATCCAACGCACGGCCGAACATCTGCTGGCGAGATATGGCGTAGAGATTCTTGATCCGCACGTGGTCAACGGCGATATTCACAGCCGGGCCACACTCCAGGAACAAATCGTAGCAGCGGCCAAGGAGACGCGAGGTTATCATATCCTCATCGTCCATCAAGATGCCGATGCGCCAGATCAAGAGCGCGCCCTCCAAGAGCGCATCCAACCGGGCCTTGATCTCGCCCAACAGGAACCAGAGCACTATCAGCAAGACATCGTCCCTCTGATTCCCGTGCGAATGATCGAGGCTTGGATGTTAGCAGATCCCGTTGCGTTGTGCCAAGCGATACCCAGTTGCCCTACCCCTGATGAGTTGAATTTACCTCATAAACCAGAGCAGGTCGAGCATATCTCAGACCCCAAGGCTGAACTTGCGCGCATCACCAGGATCTATCAAACTCGAAGGCGGCGCAGTCGCTCTCGTTCTTATCTGGCCAAGATTCAAGAGCGCTTGGCCGATGAAATCGCTATCGAACGGCTAAAGCGTGTGCCCGCTTATCAAACATTCGAGCAGAAGTTCGCACAAGTCTTACACGAGTTGCATTTTTTAGATCAATGATTTTCTAAGTTGGACACGTTGTTTATCACACAAGGAGGTGTCATTTGTTCCACGCGCTGGTTGCAGTGAAACAGGTGCCGGACACGACCAACATCCGCATCGACCCAGAGACGGGGAATTTGGTGCGGGAGGGCGTGCCGGCGATTATGAATCCCTACGATGCCCACGCGCTGGCCTCGGCCGTCGAATGGAAGCGCAAGCTGGGCGGGAAGGTCACCATCATCTCGATGGGGCCGCCGTCCTTCCAGAATACCATTCGCGAGGGAGTTGAGATGGGCGCCGATCGCGGCGTGCTGGTGACGGATCGTAAATTCGCGGGCGCGGATACGCTGGCGACGTCCTACACCCTGGCGCAGACAATCCAGGCCATCCACGAGGAAGATCCCATCGATTTGATCTTCTTCGGCAAGCAGGCCATCGACGGCGACACGGCCCAGGTCGGGCCAGGCGTGGCCGTCCGGTTGGATATGCCCATCGTCACCTACGCCGTCAAAATCCGCGAGATCGATCTTGACAAGCGTCACACCATCGTCGAGCGGCGCACCGAGCGCTGGACGGAGATAATCGAGTTACCGCTGCCGGCCCTCATCACCTGCGAGAAGGAGATCGCCGAGACGCCGTTCGCGCCGCTGCCCGATCTCATCCGCTCCCTGAAGTACAATGCGGAGATGTGGACGTTAGAAGAGGGGCCGATAGAGTTCGAGCGCGACAAGATCGGTGTGCGCGGCTCGCCCACCATTGTCTATCGGATGGGCACGCCGCCCCTTCCCGAAGCCGGGGAGAAAATCAACTGCCGCGAGGTCGGCGCCGCGGCCGCCGTCGCGACGACGCTGGAGAAGGCCAAAGAGGCGGGCATTCTGGAGCAGATCTTAGGAGGCGCCCGATGACAAAGCGAAGATTTTGGGTCTTCATTGAGCAGGAACAAGGGAACGTTCATCCCGTCTCCTGGGAATTGATCGGCGTGGCGCGCGATTTAGCCTCGCAGGTCGCGAGCGAGACCGAGGACACGGGGGACAAGGTCGTGGTCGAAGGCGTGCTGCTCGGCCATAAGATCGAACACATCGCCAAGGAAGCGCTCAACTACGGCGCCGACACGGTCTACGTCTTAGATTCGCCGCTGCTGGAACACTACCGCAACTCCCCCTACTATAAAAACATCGCCTCCGTGGCGCGAAAATACGAGCCGGAGGTCTTCTTGATGGGCGCGACAACGTTGGGCCGGGATCTCGCCGGCGCGGTCGCCACCGCGCTGAGCACCGGCCTCACCGCCGACTGCACCCGGTTGGAGATGGGCGAGGTCAAGGGCGCCAAGAAGAAGCTCCTGTTGGCCACCCGCCCGGCGTTCGGCGGCAACATTATGGCCACCATCGTCTGCCGCAAACAGCGACCGCAGATGTCCAGCGTGCGCCCGCGCGTCTTTCCCATGCCGGACTACGAACCGGATCGCGAGGGCGAGATCATCTACGAAGATATTTTCATCGATAAAGAGGAGATCCAGGCGCGCATCTTAGAATTTATCCGCGCCCAGGAAGAAGGCGTGGATATTGAATACGCCGATGTGATCGTCGCGGGCGGACGCGGCATGGGCACGCCGGAGGGCTTCGAGCTGGTCAAGAAACTGGCGGATGAATTGGGCGGCGTCGTCGGCGCCTCCCGTCCCTGCGTCGACGCGGGCTGGATCGGCTACGCCCATCAGGTGGGACAATCGGGCCGGACCGTCCGCCCCAAACTCTACATCGCCGCCGGGATCTCCGGTGCGTTGCAGCACAAGGTGGGGATGCAGAACTCCGATTTCATCGTCGCCATCAACAACGACCCCCACGCCCCCATCTTTGAGGTTGCGGATGTGGGCATCGTGGGCGATCTCTATGAAGTTATCCCGGAGATGATTGAGCAGATCCGGGCGCGGAAGCAGCAGGAGCAGGGAAAGGGGAAGGAGGACTTAGCATGAACAACGCAGAACAAATTCGCTTCGACGCTATCGTAGTCGGCGCCGGGCTGGCCGGCTCCGCGGCAGCGATGGTGCTGGCCCGCGCGGGCCTGAACGTCGCGCTGGTGGAGCGCGGGCAGAAGCCGGGCGGCAAGAACTACTTCGGCGGCGCGATCTACACGCACGCGATTGCGGAGGTGCTCCCCGACTTTATGGAGCGCCGTCCTCCCTTCCAGCGTCCGGTGACGGAAGCCGGGTTCTGGTTCCTCTCCAAGGATGGGCTGACCCGCGCCACAGTGCAGGGCGGAAAATTGGATGTGAGGCCGGCCGATGCCTACATCACCCTCCGGGCCGAATTCGACCCCTGGTGGGCGGAGCAGGCCCAGGACGTCGGCGCGTTCCTCATCCCCAAGACCACCGTGGTCGATTTTATCCGCGACCCGGACGGCCAGGTCATCGGCGTGCAGACCGATCGTCCCCAGGGCGACATCTACGCGCCCGTCATGATCATCTGCGAGGGCGTGAACAACCTGCTCACCCAAAAGCTGGGCCTCATCGATCACGACCTCGAGCCGGCGCACCTCGCCCTGGCCTTCAAGCAAGTCATCTCCCTGCCGGCCGATACGATCAACGCGCGCTTCGGGCTGCCCGATAACGATCACGGCCTCGCCGTCTCCGTGCTGGGCGATGTCTCCTTGGGACTGCCCGGTATGGGCTTCGTGTACACCAACCAGAAGAGCGTCTCCATCGGCCTGGGCATGATGTTAGATAAACTGGCCGAATATCGCCTGCGCCCTTATGATATTTTGCAGCGCTACTTGAAGCATCCGGTTATCGCCCCCTTGGTCAAAGATGGCCAGTTGATGGAGTATGGCGCCCACTTGATCCCCGAAGGCGGCTATCGCGATATGCCCCAGCTCTACACCGGCGGCGCGATGGTCGCTGGGGACGCGGCCGCGATGGTCAATGCGCTCCACTGGGAGGGCACGAACATGGCCATCATCGCCGGGAAGTTGGCCGCCGAGACGGCCATCGAGGCGCACGAGCGCGGCGACTTCTCCGCCCAGACACTCTCGGCCTACGAGACCCGCTTGCGCGAAGGCTTCATCCTCCAGGACCTCAAACAATATCGTAACTTCGCCCACTTCTTGGAGACCCACCCCGAATTTATGGAGGTGTATCCCAATTTCCTCAACGACGCCCTGGGCCAATTCTTCAGCGCCTACGGACAAGCCAAGCGCGAACTCTTCCAAGAAATTTTTGGCGCGCTGACGCATCGTCGCCCGCTGTTAAGAGCGGTTGGCGATATGATTTCGATGACCCGCTCGGTAATGGGATTGTGAGGTACTAATATGGGAATGAAATACGGCGACGCATTTGAAGCACAAAAGCTGCCCCAGGATCTACAAGAGAGCCTGCCGGATGTCTACGTCGATGACCTGTTGATGACGCTCAAGTACTTCATCGACGAGGAGAAAGCACATCTCTGGATCAAGGATCACGACGTCTGCGCCCGATGTGAGGACAAACCGTGCCTGACCTTCTGTCCCGTCGGCGTCTACAAACTGGGCCACGATGGCAAAATTCAAGTGGCCCATCAAAGCTGTGTGGAATGCGGCAGTTGTCGCGTCGGCTGCCCCTACCGCAACATCGGTTGGGAACTGCCGCGCGGCGGATTTGGCGTAGCGTATAAGTTCGGATAATCAACCGCGACGTGCAGTCAATGACGTACACAGGCGCAGGGGACGAGCAACCTCCTCTGCGCCTTCGCCATCCATCAGCAGAT
>JBKHCQ010000067.1:0-12155 GCA_046541755.1 Anaerolineales bacterium
TCCGAGATGGGGGATATTGATAAAAAGAACCTAAAATCCCGATTTTCCCTATGAGGATTCTAGCAATTAAAACTTCCCAAAAACGCTTGCTGTAGAGATGCAGTATCAGTTTAGTTTTGTGAGCAGAAAGGCCAAATTAGGGCATAAGTGGGGATCATGTGGGGTAGGACAGCCAAAATCCACCCAAATTTTGCTCTCTGTGGGGAGCCTTACCCATTTTTTCGATGGTTGCTCGCAAGACTAAACAGTTACGAGATGCAAGATTTTGCGTCTCTACTTCCGTCTCTACTTCCGTCTCTACTTCCGTCTCTACTTCCGTCTCTACTTCAATGTAAAGCGCCCCGAGGATGGGGATCAGAACATAAAACGCGGGAAGTTTTGTATTTTGACCAACTCATACCATTACCAACGGCCCGACACAAGATGTGTCGGGCCGTTGTGTTTGGGTTGATGTAGTAGTCTTAGCTTTAGCCGTCGTAGTTGCGGGTGACCAGGGGCAGGAAGATGCGCGACGGCGGCGCGACCGGATCCGCGCGGATGAGCACGGAGGTTGTATCGATCAGCGCGCCGTGCGTCGCGGTGATCGTCGCGGTGCCGGAGATGTCGCCGGCGGTGAAGAGCGCCGTGGCAAGGCCGGAAGTGGTGTTGACGATTGCGGGCGTCACCTCGCCCAGGCTGCTGGTGAAGGTGATAACGGCCGCGTCGGTGTAGAGATCGCCGCCCAGATCACGCAGCGTCGCGGTGATGGTGGTGCTGCCGTTAAGCTCGATCTCGCTATCCGCCGCGACGACATCGATGGACGCGGGTGCGCCCGGCGCGACGACGACGGTGACATCCGTGGCGGTGGCGAAGATGCTGTCGTCCAGTTGGGAGGTCGCGGTGAGGGTCGTATTGGCGCTGACATCCGCCGCATCCGCCGGGACGGTGATGCTGATGGCGAAGGTGTGCGCGGCCTGCGGCGCGATCTCGATCAGCCAGAGGTGCATGGTGCCCGCCGGCCAGTCCGCGTCGCTCAACTCGACGTCCCAGCCGAGGTCGTTGACGGCTTCTAAGTAGTAGGTGTCGGTGACGTTGCCGGTGTTGGTGAGCGTGTGGGCGTAGCCCACGACGGTGCCCGGTTCGGCAACCTGCGTGGTGCCCGGCGAGAGCGCGACGTCCACCACCTCTTCCGTCACCTCGACGATGGTGTAATCTGTGATCCAGTCGAAGCTCTCGTCGTCCAGGGCGGAGACGATGATCACGTCCGTCTCGCCCCATGCCTCCGGGTCGGCGTCGTAGGGCACGGTGAGGCGAACCTCGAAGGCGAAGCTCTCATCCGCCCCCACGTCGGTGAACTCCATATCCTCCCAGTCGTCATCCCAGTAGCCCTCGTCGCTGACGACCTCGACCTCCCAACCGTTGTAGTTCTCCGCCCAGAGGTAGTAGGTGTCCTCGGATTCGCCGGTGTTGGTGAAGGTGTGTTGGTAGACGACGTCCCGGCCGGCCGGGACGGTCTGGGTGTAGCCGGGGGAAAGCGTTACCTCGTAGGAGGTCTGCTCGACGTAGAATTCAACCTCGGCGATGCTGGTTTCCTGGCCGGCGCTGGCGACGACGGGCAAGGTGTACCAGCCGGTGGGCACGGTCTCATCCACATAGATGACGATGTTCACGTACTCCTCGTAGATTTCCTCCGTCACCGCCTTGGCGATCCGTTGCGAGCAGCGGGGACAGGGCGCATCGTCGGTGGGCGGGTTCTTGCCTCTGGCGGTCAGCATCCGGGCCAGCTCCTCCTCGCCCTCCCAGATTTCGGCCTCGATGCCCGCCGGCAAACCGTCGTAATCGAAGTCGAGATTGAGATCGTAGTAGAGGTCCTCAGTCATCGTCAGGACGAGATAGGTGTCCACTTCGCCGTAGCCATCGCCCGGCCAGAAGTAAGCTTCCAGATACTCCTCTTCCCACCACAGATCGAAATCGCCCAAAGCCACCTCAAGCTCCTCGTAGTCCGACCAGAGCGTGGTGTCGGTGTCCACATCTAGCAAGCCCACGGCGATGTAGTAGGTCTCGTCCGGCGCGACATCGTACCAGTTGGCCATGCTGACGTCGCCCAGGTATTCGTCGTACTCATCGTAGACCTCGTAGATGGTGAAGTCGGTCTTGATGTAGCCGGTCTCGGTGATGGTCTGCTCCTCCTCCAGCCATTGATCAATCGCCACGACTTGATAATCGGCGTCGGGATGCCAGAGCGGCGTCCAGTTGATCAACAGCGGCACGTATTCATCGAAGACCCAATCCTGTTCCGCCTCATCCCACGCCCAGAGTTCGATGTTCAGCTCCGGCGTGATGGCGGTTCCGGCGACCAGGTCATCCTCAAACCACCAGGTCTGATCGATGTGGAAGACGCCCGTGTTCTCCAACGCCTTGAACGGATGATAGCTTTCGGAGGCGATGTTGACGGTGCGTGGGCCGAGCGCGGCGCGCGCGGCGCGGGTCTTGGGCTTGAGCGCCGCGTAGGCGTTGACCGCCGGGCTGACGCCGTCCTCCACCTGCACCCAGAGCGAATAGTCGCCGGTCTCCAGTTCGAAGAGATCTAACGTATGGGTGATCAACTGGCTGCCGTCCAAGAGCGACACATCCGTGATGGTGATAACGTCCATTTCGATGCCCTGATAGAGCGGGGAGTCGAAGGTGCTGATTGCGCCGGTCTCATCGGTGATGACCAAGGTCTCGGAAATGGCCCCCGGCTTGACGAAGAAGCTGAGGCGCGTAGGCGCGTAATCCGCCTGCAGGCGCAACTCCACCTCGGTGAATTCCGGCCAATCATTGTCGTAATCCACCACAAGGTCGCTAATGATGGGGGGATTTTCGACGCCGCTGACCGAGAGCGCCCAACCGGTCTCGGTGACCGCCCCGGTGAGCTTGACCTGCCACACGCCGATGGTCGCCTGATCCACCGCGTACTGCGTGGTGGTGACGGGGACGTACATCTCGTCCAACATCGTATCCCACATCAGCGCGTAAGAGGTATCGGGCGCGAGATTAGCCAGCGCGTCCAGCAACGCCGAGGACGCCGTATCTTCCTGGGGCGCGAACATCGCCATAGTTTGGGCGGGATTGCTCGGCCATTCGCGGGTGAGGAAGGTGTAGACGGTGCCTTCGGCCGCGGTGATGACGCTGGAGAGTAGGACATCCTCACTGCCCGCGCGCATCATCTCCACGGTGTGAGCGCCGGCGGTCATCGTGATGTAGTCGCTGACGTCCGCGTAGGGCACATCGTCCAGGCGTCGCTCGCCGTCGATGTAGAGATCGAGCGCTTCGGCGTCGTGATAGATGGCGTTGATGAGGCGCATCTTGGCCTGGCCCAACGCGGCCGGGCTGCCGTTATCGTCGGTGAAGACTTTGGTCTCGCTGACGGTGTCGCCCAGGGCGAGGATGGTGTAATCAACGCCCGCCTGCGCGTCGAAGGTCGCCAGCAGCGCCGGTTGCGCGGCCCCTCGGGGCGCGATCCCCAGCGTGTAGGCGCCGGTGGGCAGCGGGAGGTAGCCGGTCTGCACGGCGACATCGGTGTAGATGGTCGTGCCGTTGAGCGACAAATCTACCGATTGCAAGTCGGGATGCGTGGCGGCGGGCGCGTAACGCCAGCGGGCCACGGCGTCGTTGGCCGTGCGCTCCAGCGTGTAGGTGTAGATCGTGTTGTAGGCCACGGTGTAGGTCGGCACGGTGGTGTAGTTATCGGGCGTGATTTCGACGCCGTCGGGCGAGATGAGGCTCATCACCACCGGCACGCGCGTGGTCACGCCGAAGAGTGTATCGGTTTTGGAGATGACGTTGGTCTGGGTGATGGCATCCCGGCGACCGAAGGCCGCGCGCGGCAGATACCCCGGCGGATCGAAGTTGGGCGTGTCGATGATCAGGCCGCCATCTTCTAGGAAGGTGTATGGCGCTAACAACTCCACCTCGGCCGCCGTGAGGGGCCGCTGCGTGTATCGGGCCTCTTCCCACAGCCGGCGGGCCGCCAACGCGCGCTTGCTGTCGATCAGGGTGTAGGACTTGGCGTTGACCCAATCCACTTTGGGCGGATTGGCGCCGAAATCCACGAAGAGGCCGTAGTCTATGAACAGAATCTTGGCGTAGCCCTTGAGACCCCAGACAGAACTGCGGCTGGCGCTCTTGAACTCGCCAAACTCCGCGAAGGTCTCGAAACTGTTGATATTCTGATCGGGCACGGTGATGCGCTCCGGGCAGTTCTCGAAGGCGTCGCCGCTCGGCACCGGGATGTCGAAAGTCCGCGGACTCCACTCCATACAGAACCATCCGCATGGCACCAGCACTTTGTAATGGAACGTGTAGGTGCCTTGCACATACCGGGCATTGACGCCGCAGGGGTATTTGAGGTCGACCGAAGTGGGCAACCCCAACCCTCTGAGAATGAACGCCAGCCAGCCCGGCGCGGAGAGGTGATATGTACATGTATCTACAATGCACGGCTTGTAAACTTCCTTGTCGATGATCTCGCCCTTGTCGATGCCGAAGACGACCCGCCCGGAGCCGGTGAGATGCGGTTGGGGATTATTGGCGGATACGACGCCGCCGTCGCGCGTGATGCCTGAGACCCAGGCGTGCAGCGAGACCTCGTACTTCAACAACGGTATATTGGGATTGCGCATCGAGCCTTGCGCGCGGAAGCCATCCGATTCGCTGATGGAGACCTTGGCGTAGCCCATCTGGAAGAAGAGCATCTTGAGCTTGGCCTCGACCTCCGCGCTCAACTCCGGCGCGACGCCGATCTTCGCGTCGCCGTCCACGGAGAGCAGCGCCGAGTGGATGACGTAGATCGTCGCCCCCACGGAGATGCTGGTGTCCTCCATCCCGATCGCCACCGAGCCGCGCACGCCGCTGAGCACCACCAGGTTGTACGGCGCGATGGGGATACCTGGACTGCACTTGACGGCCAGGCCGACCTTGCCGCCAATGCCCTGCCAGGCCGGTTGCCCGCAGACGTCGTTGGGTAGATAGGGGCCGGCCATCGTCGGCTCGTACAGCGCGGCTTCCCGGCCATCCTCGGTGAGCGCCATGATGGGCGCGGCCTCCACCTCGTCGGTCTGGAACTCCAACAGGGTCTGGCCGGTGGCCTCGTTGATGTAGATCGCGCCTTCGGCGGAAAGCTCGGTGCAGCCCTGCCCCCCGGCGACCGCGCCCGGAATTTTCAACGCGCCCTCGCCGCTGAACTCAAAGCCCCGCGAGGTAAACTTCATCTCGACGGCCAACTTGAGCTTGAAGGCCTCCATTTTGCCGGTGCTCTCGTTCTTCTCCTTCTCGCTGATGGGGAACTCCGGCAGCCCAATGCGCTGCGCGAGATCCAGGCCGGATGTGCCAATCCGAGGCGCTTTGATCAGCGGGACGGTCCCGCCGCCAAAGTCCGGCGGGAGCGCCAGCCACGCGCTGTTCATGTAGAGCGCGGTGCCGTTGAACTTCGGCGCCGCCCCGATCCCCGTCGTCGGAATCTGGAAGCCGATGTCCCACGGTTGGCCCGTGTAGAGTCGCAAGCCCGCGATGACGACCGAGAAGTGGCCGATGTGGTCGCTGCGGAATGTATTGTGTTGATCCACCTTGCCCCGGATCGTCACGCCGGAGACGTCATTGGAATGTAAGATCAGGTGCATATCGCCTTCGACGTTACAGCCGCTGGTGGTTTTGTTGGTGATGACGGGGTTCTTGATTTCCAGCAGGACGCGGTATTGATCCTCCTGCGGATTGGCCGCCACGTCGATGAGGACAATCGAGCCGGTCGCGGGCGTGTTGCACTTGTCGGGGTAGACGGGGCACGCGCCGGTCTTGGTGGTGAGGACGTTGGAGTAGTCGGAATCGCCGTGGCCCTCGCGATAAGCGCGGACACGATAATAGTAGGTGGTGTCGCAGGTCAATTTCTCGTCTGTGTACGAAGTCGCGTTCGCGCCGAGCGTTGTGATCTGCGCCCAGGCCGTTTGCCCGTTGGGCGAGCGCTCGATCTTGTAGCCATCTTCGTGGTCGCTGTTATCGCTCCAGGCCAGCGCGATGCTCGTCTCCCCGCTGCCGGAACTGCTCAAGTTAGTCGGCGCGGGGGGAATGGTGATCGGGCACGCGGCGGTCTGGCCGCTGGCCGTCGTCGTCTCGGAGTTGCCGCCGCCCGCGCTGTAAGCGTGGACGCGATAGGTGTAGGAGGCCCCGCAGGCCAGGCCCGCGTCGGTGAAGTGCGTCACGTTGGCCTCGGTCGACCCGATCAGGGTCCAATCGCGGTTGTTGGCCGAGCGCTCGATGCGGAATCCCACCTCGTTGCTGCTGTTATCGGTCCAGGAGACGATCAAACCGGTCTCCGTCTGCCCGCTGAAGGTCAGATTGCTCGGCGCCGGCGGTTTCAGCGCCGCGGCGCAGGCCGCCGTGCGCGTCCGCAGCGCGTCGGCGTAGCCTGAATAGCCCACGCTGTTGTACGCGCGGACGCGGTACTGATACGCATCATTGCAGAAGAGGCCCTGATCGGTGAAGTTGGTGACGTTCGCCCCCACGCTGCCGACCTCCTGCCAGGCCGCGCCATCCTTGGAGCGCTCGATCTTGAACCCGGTCTCGTTGCCGCTGCGATCCAACCAGGAAAGCGTGATCGTGGTCGGGGTCGCGTCCTTCCGGGCGAGGCCCTCAGGGGCATTCGGCGGCGTGGAACAGACATCCGTCCCGGCTTCCAGCGGCGCGGTATAGGCCGAGAAGCCCGCCGCGTTGCGCGCGCGCACGCGGTAGTGATAGCTCTCGCTACAGCTCAGATTGCGGTCCGTGTAGGCGGCGATGTCCGGGCCGGTGACGCCCAACACGCGCCACGTCACGCCATCGGACGAGCGCTCGACGACAAAGCCGCTCTCATCCGCGCTGTTATCCGCCCAGTTCAGGACAACATCGGTCTCGCTGCCGCCGCCCCGCGTCAGATTGCCCGGCGCGGCCGGCGCGGTGCCGTCCCCGCTGGCGGCCGTCACGCGCACATCATCGATGCGCCAATGCCCGCCGTTCCGCGAGGTAGAGTGGAAGCGCACGGCCACGTTGGATAGGCCCGCGTAAGGGGAGAGATTGATGAGGATGGGCGCGCCGTCCGTCGTGGATTCATCGGCCACGAACTTGCGCAGCGTGGACCAACTCGCTCCGCCGTCCGTGCTCACCTCGACGAGCGCCTGGCCGCGATCCATATCGCTCTTATAGTCCATCCTAAACGTCATCGTGACCAGCGTGTAGGCGGAGAGATCCAACGTCGGGGCGTGCAGCGCCGTATCCATATCCCAGCGCGTCAGCCCGCCCGCCGCGATGCGATCCGCGATGAAGGCGCTGCCCTCTCCATTATCTTCATTGCCGGGCGCCCAACCGAGCCGCCCCGGTTCGGAGTTATGGTTGATCACCTGCCAGCTGCCCGGCGCGGTCAACGCGCGCACATCATCCGCGCTTAACGCGCGATCATAGACGCGCACATCGTCGATCAGGCCGGTGAAATAGAACTTCGGGGGAATCTCCTCCGTCACCCCCGCGCCGATGCGCAAGGGGCGCTGCGTATTGGGCGCGAAGGCAATCCCTTCCTTACTGCCGGCCAACTTGCCATTGACGTAGAAGGACATCGTCTGCGAGGCCGCGTCATAAACGCCGGCCAGATGCGTCCACGCGCCGTTGACCACCGGCCCGCCGCTGATGCTCTCCCAGCCAGACTCCGTCCCGATCCAGAACTCCCAGGTGTTGCCGGGCGTGACGTAGAGGATGTAGCCGCGTTCCGGCCCCGCATCCCGCGACGTCCACACGGCGCGATAGTCGCTGCCGCCCGTCACTTTGGCCCAGCCGGCCACGGCGAAGCTGTTGGAGTTGAGCGCGGCTTGGTAGGGAATCTCGACGACATCATTACCATCAAAGCGGGCGGCCGCGCCATACCAACCGGTCTGCCCGGCGGTCGGGCAGGCGTCGCCCGCGCACGTCCCATCGCGGCCATAGCCGGAGACATCGTCAAACGTGGTCGCGCCCGCGCCTTCGTTCAGAGGCAGATGGAGCGCCGCCGTCCAGTGCGCGGGCGCCATCAAAGCGCGCACCTCGTCCCCATTGAAGGGCCGCTCGTAGACGCGCACATCGTCGATCAAGCCGGTGAAGTGGAATTGCGGGGCGCCCTCGGTCGCGCCCGCGCCGATGCGCAAGGGCCGCTGTGTGTTGGCCGCAAAGGCGACGCCCGTCTTGCTGCCGGCCAATTCCCCGTTGACATAGAACGCCAGCGTCTGCGAGGCCGCGTCGTAGACGCCGGCCAGGTGCGTCCAGGTATCGTTGGCGATCGGCGTGGCGCCTACGCTAATCCAGTCCGCGCCGTTGCCTACTGTGAAGCTCCACGTGTTATTTGGATTTGCGTACAGCATGTGGCCCCGGAGGTAATCGCGCGAGGTCCACACGGCGCGGTAGTCGCTGCCGCCGGTCACTTTGGCCCAGGCGGCCACGGTGAAGCTGGCCGGATTGAGCGCCGGCTTGTAGGGAATCTCGATATAGTCGTTGCCGTCGAAGCTGGGGGCCGCACCGTATAAACCGGCTTCCCCGGCGGTCGGGCAAGCGTCGCCCGCGCACGAACCGTGCAGGCCATTGCCGGAGACATCGCTAAACTCGGTCGCGCCCGCCGCCTCGTTCAGGGGCAGATGCAGCGTCAGCGCGCCGCTCCCGGCGGGATCGGACGCGCCGTTGCCCTCGAAGGCTTCGTCGATGAGGGAGCAAGCGCCGGTGCGCACCTGGAGCACATCGCTGTACGCCGAATCGCCCACGTTGGCGCGGGTCGCGCGCACGCGATAGTGATAGGTTGTGTTGCACGCCAGGCCGCGATCCACCAACGACGTGACGTTGGCGTTGGCCGTGGGTGAAAGCTGCGTCCACGTAGCGCCGTCGGTCGAGCGCTCGACCTTGAAGCCGGTCTCGCGCGTGCTGTTATCGCGCCACGAAAGCTTGAGGCTACTGGCCGTGACATTGGCGGCTTTCACATCGCTGGGCGCGGCGGGCGCGGCGCACGCCGCCGTCGTCGTGGTGATGATGGGCGTGGCGTCGGACTTGCCGTCGTCGTTGTAGGCGTAGAGCCGATAGCCATAGTCGGTATTGCAGCTCAAGCCGGTGTGATCGTAGGTCGTCTGCCCGGCGGAAAGCGCGCTCAACTCAGTCCAAACGCCGTTGCGGAGCCAATCTAGCTTGAAGCCGGATTCGTTGTCGCTGTTATCCTGCCACGTCAGGCTGATGGACTCCTCGGCGGCGGTCGCGGCCAGATCCGAGGGCGCGGCGGGCAGATTGATGCACGCATCCGTCGCGGCGTTGGTCAACGTGACTGGCGTGGAGTTCCCGGCGACGTTGTAAGCGTAGACGCGATAATCATAAGCCGCGCCGCAGGGCAGGTCATTATCGGTGTAGGCGGCCACATTCGCGCCGAGAGCGCCGATCTCCGCCCAACTGTCCTCCCCGTGGGGCGCGCGCTCCAACTTGAAGCCGTCCTCGTTGTCGCTGTTGTCCGTCCAGCTCAACGAGATGCTAGCTTCGCCCGCGCTGGCCTTCTGCACGTCAGATGGCGCGGCGGGCGGCTGCGGCGGATCGCCAACCTCGCCGGTGATGCGCACATTATCGATCTGCCAGTACCAGGCATAGTTGGCGTCGTAGTAGCGGAAGCGGGCGATCACGTCGCTCTTCCCGGCGGCCTGCTCGCTGATGTCTAACAGCACCTCGGTGGCTTTGAGGTTGTCGCCGGTGCGCCGCCACACGTTGGTCCAGGTCGCGCCGCCGTCCCCGCTGATGTCCACATCCGCCTTAGAAGTCCCATAAGCATCGAAGCGGGTCTTGAATTTGAGCGTGACGATCCCATAGGTCGATAAATCCAGGGCGGGCGTGCGGAGTTCGGTGTCCATAGCCACGCTGCCGGCCTTGTCGCTATCGGCGATGGCGAAGTTGCCCGCGCCGCCGGTCAGGTTGCCTCGCTCGCCGGGATCGTTGAAGCTCCAGCCGACGCTGCCGGTGTTGTGCTGCACCGTCCAGCCGGCGGGCGTCGTCGTCCCGTTGAAAGACTCTGCCAGACCGCCCCCGGCGGGCGGACAGGCCTCCGTGGTCGCCGAGAGCACGTCGCTGTAGCCGGAGGCGCCGCTGGTGTTGTAGGCGTAGACGCGGTAGTGATAGGTCGTCCCGCACGCGAGGTTTTCCACGCTCAAGGCGGTGATGTTTGCGCCGGTCGCGCCGACCTGCGCCCAATCGGACGTGCCGTTAGGCGATTGTTGGACTTTAAAGCCGTCCTCGTTCGCGCTGTTGTCCGTCCAGCCCAGCGCGAGATCGGTCGCTGTACCGCCGGTCTTGCTCAGCGCGGAAGGCGCGGCGGGCGGCGTCTCGCAGGCGGCGGTGCTCGCCTCGGCGCTGTTGCTATAGGCTGAATCGCCCACAGCGTTGTAGGCGCGCGCGCGATAGTGATAGGTCACGCCGCAGGCGAGGCCAGTGTCCGTGTAGGCGGTCACATCCGCGCCCGCCGTCCCGACCTGCGTCCAATCGCTTGTCCCGTTGGGCGAGCGCTCGACTTTGAAGCCTTGCTCATTGCTGCTGTTATCGGTCCAGCTTAGAGAGAGTCGGGTCTTCGTCGCGCTGCCGGATTGGGCCAGGTCGCTCGGCGCGGCGGGTGGGGCCGGCGTGGGCGTCGGCGGAATGGGCGTGGGCGGCGCGGAGGCGTCGCCCGTTATCTTCACGTCGTCGATCTGCCAGTACCAGGCGTAGTTGGCGTTGTAGTACCGGAAGCGAATGACGACATCGGTCTTGCCGGCCGCCTGATCGGACAGATCTAGCGTGATGGCGCCGGTCTGATCGGTCGTTGTGCGCCACACGTTGGTCCAAGTCGCGCCGTCGTCGGTGCTGACGTCGACGTCGGCGATCTCGGCATCGTACAACCTGAAGCGTGATTTGAAACTCAGGTGCACTTGCGCATACGCCGAAAGATCGAGCGTCGGGGCGCGCAACTGCGTATCCATATCCTCATAACCTTCATAGTCGCTATCGGCGATGGCGAAGTTGCCAGTACCGCCGGTGTCGTTGGTGCGGTCGCCGAGATTATCGAAGCGCCACCCCGGCGTCCCGACCACGCTCCAACCCCAAGGGGCATTCGTAGCATCGAAGTGCTCGTCGATTAGCGTCGTTGCACTCGCGCTCGAGGCCCGCGCGCCGGACGGCCACGCAGGCAGTCCGATCAATAATGCGATGGCCGCCAGGAACAACCCCACCTGACGCCATCTTATACTCGTTAGTTTCATCTTAATCCTATCTCCTTAGAAGATGTCAAAGCTACAAATATATATGCAATTCCTTTACGGGGACTAAAGTGCCCTGGAGAGACCTCCTTGGCCCTAAGGCCGGCGGATGCCTGGCGCGTAGCGCCTCTCGAAGGGACTTCAGTCGCTGACCAGAGTGAACCCAATTATCCTGGAAAATGAACCATCCCAAACTACGCAAGCGATTATTTTTCTCTTATGCCCCCCCTTTTATCTCGTTTCATAATGCCCCTTAAATTCACTGCACGACTCTAACGTTGGATCAAGGGACGCTCTTCAAGGTAGATTGCGCAGCATCTTGAAAAACTCTGGCGTCGAGAAGCCCGCCAGCAGCACGTGATCCGCGCCGGCGGCTTGCGCGAGCGCCATCTGCCGGGGCGCGCTGACCAGCGTGAGGCAGCATGCCTGAGGTGCCCGCGCCTTGATGTTCCGTAGTTCGGCCCAGTTGTCGAAGTGGGGAGCGTGGGCATCAAAGATGAGGAGATCAATCGGGCGCGAGCCGTCAAGCTCCGTCGCGATCATCGGCGCATCGAGCAACTCCAGGTCGGGGATGGATTTGAGAAATGCCAGCAACTCCGGTCGGGGTCTGCCCCCGGGCGTCACAACCCATGTTGTCAACAAAATGCGCCTCCATGATGCTCAGTTTAGCACACATGGAGGCGCGTGTCATTGGTAAAAAGCTTATTTTGATCTAAGGTTTTACTTATTTTTGAGGGCCTCGCATAAGTAAAACCTTATATGGAAGGTAGAAGGCCCCGGTTGATTGACAAAACAAGTTAGGAGAGCGGTGTATTCTCCACAACTGCCATCACAGGAGAGATAGCAGGCGCTCATCCGCAAGACCGTCTCGTTGGAGGCATCCATCGACGAGTT